>CAMLKY010000022.1 GCA_946480545.1 uncultured Acidobacteriota bacterium | reverse complement strand
ATGATCTGCTCGATGGCCTCGACTTCGACCCCGACGCGGTCCGTGAGCGGTACCGGCTCGAACGCGAGAAGCGCCTGCGCGAGAACGGAAATGATTCGAGCGTCGTGATGATATCCGGCCACGGAAATATCGAGACGGCGGTCAAGTCTACCAAGCTCGGAGCATTCGACTTCATCGAGAAGCCGCTTAGCCTCGAGAAGACCGTCGTCACCGTCAAGAACGCGATCCGCCAACGCGATCTCGAACTCTCGAACCGCCAGATGCGCGATGAGCTGGCCGAGAAGTATGCGATGGTCGGCGAATCGGTGGCAATGCGGGCGTTGCGAAAACAGATCGCGATAGTTGCCCCGTCAGATGGCAGGATCCTGATCTCGGGCGAGAGCGGTACGGGGAAAGAGCTCGTCGCTCGCGCGATTCACGCTCAGTCAAAACGCGCGTCCGCCCCGTTTGTCGAGATCAACTCGGCGGCAATTCCCGAAGACCTGGTTGAGTCCGAACTGTTCGGCCACGCGAAAGGCGCATTTTCCGGTGCCGTCACGGCGAAGAAGGGAAAGTTCGAGCTGGCGGATGGAGCGACGATCTTTCTCGATGAGATCGGATACACGTCTCCGTGGGTCCAGGCAAAGATGCTACGTGTTCTGGAGGAGCAGAGGTTCGAACCGGTCGGAAGTAACACGCCGGTGACGATCGACGTGCGGGTGATATCCGCGACGAACAAGCGGCTCGAAGACCTGATCGAAAACGGCAATTTCCGGCCGGACCTGTTCTACCGTCTGAACGTGATCCCATTCTAAATCCCGCCGCTTCGCGAGCGACTCGAGGACGTGCCGCTGCTCGTCGAGCATTTCAACCAGCGCTTTTCCGCCGCGTACGTGAAAAAGCCGAAGGCATTCACGGAGGACGCGATGGATCGGCTTAGAAGTCATCAGTGGTTTGGAAATGTGCGGGAGCTGCGTAACACGATCGAGCGGGTTGTGATCATGTCTTCTCAAACAAAGATCACGGCTGAGGATCTTCCGGATCTGGGAGTGACCGACGAGCACCCTTCGTCGAGTTTCCGCTTCCCGTCATTCAAGGCCGCTACCGATGCCTACCATCGAGAATTTATCCTGCACAAGCTAGCCGAGTTCGGCGGAAACGTCAGCAAGGCAGCCGAGGAGATGGGCGTTGATCGAAGCCACCTGTATCGAAGGATGAAAAACCTTGGGATCCTCGAGAACAACAGACAGAAAAACGATCGGTAGCGGGGAGGAGATTTGCGATTTTCGATTTGCGATTTTCGATCGCGTCGACAATAACGATCGCAAATCGAAAATCGCAAATCGAAAATTTCTTCTCGTTTATTTCTTTACGGTCACGGGAAACCCACGCTTCTTCATCAAGGCCTCGACCTTCGGATCGCGACCGCGGAATTTGCGATAGGCGTCGGCCGGATCGATCGTGTTGCCTACCGAGAAGATGTACTTCACCAGGTTCTGTCCAACGGTCTTGTCGTACGGGCCCTTACCTTCGACGAACGCGCCGAACGCGTCCGCTGTGATGACATCCGACCACAGATAGCTGTAATAACCAGCCGAGTAACCGTCGCTCGAGAATGCGTGACCAAACTGAGGCGTGCGGTGTCGCATGACAAGCTCCTTGGGCATCTTCAGCGCCGCGAGTGTCTCACGCTCGAACTTGTCCGGGTCGATCTTTTGATCTCCGGCAAGGTGAAGCTTCATGTCGACAAGTGCACTCGCGAGATACTCAGTCGTGTCGAAGCCTTCATTGAAAGTTGCGGCCTTCTCGATCTTGTTCACCAGTTCCTGCGGGATGGGCTTGCCGGTCTTGTAATGCACCGCGAACTTCTGCAGTACCTCGGGCGTCGAGAGCCAATGCTCGAGAAGCTGCGAAGGGAATTCGACATAATCGCGAGCGACCGACGTTCCGGAGACAGTCGGATACGTCACATTCGACGACAGACCGTGAAGAGCGTGACCAAACTCGTGGAACATCGTAACGGCATCGTCCCATGAGATCAGCACGGGCTCGCCCGGTTTGCCTTTCACGAAGTTCGAGTTGTTCGAGACGATCGTCGTGATCTCGCCGTCGATCCGCTCTTGATTCCTATACGCGTTCATCCACGCACCCGAACGTTTCCCATCACGAGCGTACGGATCGAAATACCAGAGGCCGACATGCTTGCCGCTCGTCTTGTCCTTGACCTCCCAAACCGTCACATCCGGATGAAACACCGGAACGTTTGTAACCGGAGAGAAGGTGAAGTTGAATAATTCGCCGGCGACCCAGAACATCGCTTCGCGGATCTTATCGAGCTGGAGGTATTCCTTTACAACGTCCTGATCGAGATCGTACTTGGCTTTGCGAACCTTCTCAGCGTAGTACTTGTAATCCCAGGGTTCGATCGTGATCTTCGCACCTTCTTTGTTCGCGAGAGCCTGCATGTCGGCGACCTCTTCCGCGACACGTGCGATCGCCGCCGGCCACACCGCCTCCATCAGCTCCATCGCACGCTCGGGCGTTTTCGCCATCGCATTCTCGAGACGAAAATGGGCATGCGTCGGATATCCGAGCAGCTTCGCACGCTCGGCACGGAGTTGGAGGATCTGTGCGATCGTCGCGTTATTGTCATTCTTGTCACCGTTGTCGCCACGGTTCACGAACATCTTCCAAACCTTCTCGCGAAGATCGCGGCGGCTCGAGTATGTGAGGAACGGATCGACCGACGAGCGCGTGTTGATGATGATACCCGCGGCTCCTTCGACCTTCTTCGATGCTGCTGCAGCCGCCGCCGCATCTCGTAGCGACTGCGATAAACCGGCCAGATCGGCTTCGTCCTTGAGAACCACCCACTGCCCGTTTTCCTCGGCAAGCAGATTCTGTCCAAACGTAGTGAAGAGCTTTGCCAGCTCCTGGTTGATCGCCGACAGTCTCGCTTTCTGCTCGGTGTTCAACCGCGCACCCGCACGGACGAAATTCGTGTAATAGATCCACGTGAGACGCTGCTGTTCAGCAGTGAGCTTGCTTTTCTCCGGAGAGTTGTAAACGGCCTCAATGCGTTTGAAAAGGGCTTCGTTCTGCGTGATCTTGTCGTTGAATGCCGACAGCTTCGGAGCCATCTCGCGCTGGACCGTCTGGTATTCGGGCGTGGCCATATTCCCGCCCCAAATAAAGTAGATGGTCGTCACGCGGTCGAGAGCGCTGCCGGTCTTTTCCAGCGCGACGATCGTGTTCTCAAATGTGGGCGCTGCGGTGTTCGAAGTGATCTTGTCGATCTCGGCGAGGTTCTCAGCCATCGCCGCTTCGAGAGCGGGTTTGAAATCCGCGACCTTGACCTTATCGAACGGCGGTATGCCTCCGTAGGGACCTTCCCATTTCTCCAGCAGCGGATTTGCCGCCACGCTCGTTTCGGCAGCTCCGGTAGGAGCAAGTTTATCTGTCATAAAAAATGCGGAGCTTACAGTAAGCGCTCCCACTAGAAATCTAACGACGCCTTTGCGTCCGAAAATATTGGGCATTTGCAATTCTCCTTGTGCGGCCGCGGCTCCTTTCCGGAGCGACATCTTTGGATGCCGCGCAGTTTGGCTTCCGATGCCAGTTTATCGGGCCGGCTGAACCGGCTCGGCATCCGGAATATGTATCCAGTGTCCCGAGAAATCCTTTCGGGTATATGCACCGGCATTGGTGTGATGGAGCGGTCGATTCACGTTGTCGTACCAGGGACCGACGTAGTATTCGCCGAGCGGCAGACCGACACCCGATCCGATGAGCCCCGGCGGTGTCTTATCAAAGACGCGCTTCCAGTATTCTTCCGACCAGAAGATCGCACAATAATCGAGCCCCACATATTCGTCGATAAACATGTATCCCTGCTCGGTAAGATTCGGCCATATGTATCGAACGCAGGTTTCAAGGCTCAGTTCAAGATCGACATCGACGAACGCGAGCAGCACCGGCTCGTTCAGAGAGGGAAGCGTCTCTTCGAACCATCCCTTACGGAACTCGCAAACATCGTACTCGCCAAACCGCTTTATATTGTTCTGCACCGTCTCCAGCGATCCGCAATAGTCGCCGGTCTCATAGAATCCCTGACGGTCGATCTCCTGGCTTTCAGGCAGTCCTTCGAATGAGTCGAAGATGATCAACTTCCGATTGGTCAACTTACATATCATCGAAAGATTGGCCGAGCTCCCGCCCTGCCAGCTTCCGCATTCGACGATCGCTCCTTCAACTTCAGGCGGCGTCTCGAGGATCTTGAGCGCCATCGCCAGGTGCGATTTGTATGACGTGCCGGTCGGGATCCGAAGCTTGTTGAAAGCCATCCTCAGACCGAGGCTATATTTCTTAAAGAAGCCCAGCTTGTACGCCGGATGAATCAGCTTCGAATTAAGAATGAAATATATGGCGATCGGTATCGTTAAGACGTAGTAGACCTTCAGAATGAAGCGATACATAGATAAAGTCAGGCGTGATTCTGAGTCATCTTACAGACGCATTCAATTTACTGTCAAAAACTTAGGTGCCCGAGATGTCAGCGATTAAAGAAAAGGCTTTCCGACCGTTGCTGGTGGAAAGCCGTGATCGATGGTACACCCGGCATGATTCGAACATGCGACCTCTTGATTCGTAGTCAAGCACTCTATCCAGCTGAGCTACGGGTGCGTAAAACGCGAATAGTTAGACTACAAACCGTGCAGGTTTGTGTCAAGCAGTCGAATTGCAGGGTAATGAGTCAGCATAAATCCGAGAGGCCGAGTTCCATTCTCTCCTTCTGCGCGTTCTGTGTGTTCTGTGGTCCAGCTTTCATGTCCACTACCGCTGTGAATCCACGAAAGTGTGCTAACCATGGAATACACGGAAGTCACGGAAGAGCGCAGGAATACTAGAAAAATACTATTTCGCGAAGTAACCCTGCCGTGCCCGTGGGATCAGCTCGGGGCGATCGACCTCGACCTTGATCGTCCGCCATTTGCCATCGCGTTTGTCGTTCGCGGGTTGGTACTCGATCGTGTAGAGCGTCCGAAGGTCTGCGGCGACGAGGGCGTACAGCGTACCCATGTCCTCGAGCCGGCGGATAGAGTTGAGCGTTCCGCCGGTGCGATCGGCGATTAATTTCAGTCGCGAGCGCGCGGCCTCGTACATAGCGATCTGACGCGGTGTCGGATCGGCGAGACGTTTCGGATCGCCTGTCGGCAGTGCGAGCGGGTAAATGGTCACGCCGAGCACGTCAGAACGGTCGAGCAGGCGCCGTAACGCAGGACTTGAATCAGCCTTGAGCGCCGTTGCTATCTGGTCGTCTTTCAGTCCAGATAGGATCTTTCGATCATCGTCCTGTGCAGCCGTATCAATTCCGTCGGTGAGCACGACGATCGCTTTTCGCCGGCTCTTCTCGCCGGCGAGTTTGTCGAGTGCGAATGCGAGTCCGCGATAGAGATCCGTGCCGCCCGCGCCGTTGGCGACCGAGATCGAGTGAAACGCAGCCCGCCGGTCGGTTGTGAAATCGTTTAAAAGATTGACCTTGTCGTAGAACTCTACAACCGCGAGGCGGTCCTCAGGACCGAGTGCGTCGAGAAATCGCATCGCGGCCATCTGAATATTCTGTCGAAACGTCTTTGTCGACCCGCTCATATCGAGCATCATCACGACACTGAACGGCGCGGACGACGCCTCGAATCGAGAGATCTCCTGCTTCACGCCGTCTTCGTAGATCGTGAAGTTCGAGCGGTCGAGCGTCGTGATCGAACGTCCCCGATCATCGACGACGCCGACGTTCACGCGAACGATCGCAGAGTCGATGCGCTCGTCATCCTGCCCGAATAGCGGCATCAGGCAAGCGATGAAGATAGCGATTAGTAAAAGAAAGCGGCGAACCGGCATAGAAAAATTCTAATCTTTCAGACGCACCTTATTCTAACGCAGTTGCTTAAGTTACAGTTTCAGCGTCGTTTTAACACGGAGGCCGAATTGGAATATACTTAGCCATCCCTGACCTGCATACACACCCTCTCGGATCGGTTCCCGAGCATCGATATGTTCTACCGGCCAAACTTTTGCTGCCAATGCGGCGAGAAAGTCGTGCGCGCGAGGTGGACTCTACTGACGAGCCGTCGCTTCTGCGATTTTTGCGCCATCGAGCAAAAGCAGCACGATCTTCTTCCTCGCGCCGTCATTGTCTTGGCCGCTGTGTTCGGCGCGGCCGGGATTACGGGGTTCTTCTCGTGCGGGAAGCCGCCGAGTGCTTCACCGACCGGGGGACGGCCGATCACGCGAGCTAACGTAGTAAATAACGCACGGCCGCCTGTAACCGCGGGGACACCCGACATCCGGACGCCAAACCCGCCTCAAGCGCCACAAGCACCTCCGGCAAACACCGTGCAACGTCAGTATCACGGAAATTCATCTACGGAACCGGTCTACTATTGCGGCGCATTGACAAAGAAGGGAACGCCCTGCACACGACGCGTGCGATCCAAGGGCCGATGCTGGCAGCACGCCGGCGACACCGCGCAGTGAAGCAAATGGCGGCATACTCGTTTTCCCCTATTGATGTTTAACGTCATTTGTTGGAAAATATAGGCCGGAATTCCTTCAGCCCGTCATTTCACCTTAGCTCGAAAGATGAAACCTCTAGCCCAGAATACGTTGATACAGAACCGTTACCTTATCGTCCATTTGATTGGGAAGGGCGGCATGGGAGAGGTTTACCTCGCTGTGGATCAGCGGCTGGGCAGCGCGGTTGCGTTGAAACGTACTTATTTTGCCGGCGATGAAATGCTGGGAAATGCATTCGAGCGTGAGGCACGGACGCTGGCACGCATGCGTCATCCGGTACTGCCGAAAGTCAGCGATCATTTTTCGGAAAACGATGAGCAGTATCTGGTGATGGAGCACATCGCGGGCGACGATCTCGCGAAAAGATTGGAGCTCGCTCAGAAACCTTTTCCGGTGAGCTGGGTGATGTTTTGGGCAGATCAGCTATTGGACGCGCTTTCGTATCTGCATTCACATGAGCCGCCGATAATTCATCGGGATATCAAGCCGCAGAACTTAAAGCTCACGGATGAGAATCACATCATCCTGCTCGATTTCGGACTTTCGAAAACGTCTACGGGACAGACGCACATTTCCACGTCGGGAAGTACCGGCAGCGTGGTCGGGTACACCCCGCATTACGCTCCGATGGAGCAGATCCGCGGCATCGGTACGAATGCGAGAAGCGACCTATACTCGCTTTCGGCTACGCTCTATCAGTTGATGACGAACGTTGTTCCGGCTGACGCACTGTCGCGTGCCGACACGATGCTCAACGGTCTGCCGGATCCGATCGACCCGCCTCATACGTTGAACCCTGAGGTTCCTGCTTCGGTCTCCGAAGTAACCCTGAAGGGTATGGAGGTAAGTCAGGAAAAGCGTTTCGCGACTGCGAGAGAGATGCAGAAGGCTTTGCGGCGGGCCTTTACGCAGATGCAGGAGGCGATGGCGGCTCAGACCGTCGCATTCAATATCGGCGAAGCTTTTCCGCCGGAGCCGGCAATAGCTCCCGGCGATAAGACCCAGTTGATGCCGACGGAGCCTGAGCCTTCGCCTTCCGTCAGTGGCAACGGTGCTGTTGATCTCGACGCGACCCTGGCGTTCGATCCGGTTGACGAGGCTCAAAGGATCGCCGCTGCCGACGCAATATCGAATCCGCCTTTGACGGGTACGAGCTTATCGGGTGAATTGCGGGACAGCGCTCCTCCCGAACGCGAGAGCTTGCGGATCCCGATCGCCCCGGACGTCGAGCTCCCCGAGCCGGATACCGACAAGGGAAGCGAGTACGATTCCTTCGCCACTGTTGTCACCAGCACGGCCCAGACGGAGAAGCCTGCAGCGGCAACTCCGCCCCCGCCAGCGAAGACGCGACCCGAGAAGAAATCAGGACGCGCGTTCGCGATCGTCGGTGGGCTCGCCGCCATGCTGGTTCTGGCCGTCGGTGCAGCGGGGGCGGGATGGTACATCTATAACAACTACTACGCAGTGGCAGCGACGACGGAGCCATCGCCTTCTCCGGCAGCGAGCCCAGAGGAGATTCCATCGCCGTCGCCGGTAGTCGAGAACGCAGTTGAGTCGAATTCCTCGGTGGATTCGAACAGCAGCGTGGCAGATGGAAATTCGAACATCGATACTTCGGAACGCACCGACGCCGCCGAACCAGGACGGACCGACACGAACAGTGGTCCGACGAGGCAGCCGGGAGTAAGGCCGTCACCGGGTCGTGCGACATCGTCACCCGGCGCAAAGCCGACTCCGCGCCGGCAAACTAACCCCGGCCGAACTGATATTCTCCAGTAGAGGAATTTGTGATGAACGCGAAGAGATTCTTCCTTGCTTTTATGGCGGTGGGTCTGTTGTTGCCCGCCGTTCTGCTTTTGCCCCCGGTATCGTTCGCACAATCGAAAAAGGACGTTCGTAAGGCCAAGGAACTTGCCGATCAGGCTGCCGTCGCACTTCGCAAGCGCGATTATCGCAATGCCGCTGACGGTTATGCGAAAGCGATCGCCCTCGATCCGAATAAGGCCGAGTACCATTTCTGGAAGGGCGTCGCGCACAGTGACCTCAACGAATACGACCTCGCGATCCAGAGCTTCGACCAGGCGGTAACCAAGAATTACAAACCCGTACGCGACATCTATGTCTATCGCTGGCGGATGCATCTCGGCAGAAAAGATAGCGACGCGGCTCTCGCCGATGTCCGCCGCGGGCTCGAAGCCGATCCGAACAATCTCGATTTTCTGCAGGCCGTGGGCGATATCAGTTATGCGAAAGGTGACTTTGCAAGCGCTGTCGCTTACCAGAAGGTATTGGCGAAGAAGCCAAATAATGGCGACCTGTACATATTGATCGCCCGCGGTCACCAAAGCCTGGGGAACGTAGATGGTCAGATCAGTGCCGCACTCGAAGCCGTCAAGCGGCCGACCCCATCTCTGGGCGATGCCTATCTGTTGCTTGCCGACGGGTACCAGAAGCAGCGGAAGTTTGATGAGGCGATCGACGCCTATCAGCGTGCGATCGCGGCCAAGCCGAATCAGCTCGATGTTTACCAGAACCTTGCGAATCTTTACCGCTCGCAGAACAGATTCAACGACGCGATAACGCTGCTGCGTCGGGCTCTGCAGACATTCCCGAACGACGGCCGGATCTACACGAGTCTGAGTGCGCTTTACAGTCTCGCGGATCGAAATGAAGAAGCGGTCCAGGCTGCTCAGGCCGGGATAAGATTCTCGCCCGACGAGCATCAGGCGTACACGAACCTGTGTCGAGCCTACAATGATGTCAACAAACCCGAGATGGCGATCCGCGAGTGTAACAACGCACTTCGACGCAGTCCCGATGACGGCGAGACGTACTTTTATCTTGGACGTGCTCACGACTTGGCGGGCAAAGCCGGGGAGGCGACGCAGTATTACAAGAAGGCGGTGGTTGGGCTGGAAGATTTCACCGCCAAGAACCAGCAGTCGACACATGGTTTCTATTTGCTCGGCAATGCTTACTTTGCCGACGGACAGCGCGAGAAGGCGATCGACGCTTATGAGAAAACTCTTTCATTGAGTCCGCGTTTCGTGAAAGCCAGGTACAATCTGGCCATCATTCAGCTTCGACAGAAGAACAAAACAGCGGCGCTCGAGCAATACAACCGGATACTCGAGCTTGATCCCGAGCTTGCCGTGAAGCTGAAAGCGGAGATCGACAGATCGTAAATCGCGCCGATAAATTAGAAGAGGCTGTCTGAAAGGGCAGCCTTTTCTAGTTTGATCCTAGAACGAGTTCAGGAGACAGTCGCTTGGGCGTAGAGCTTGCTTCTCTAGCTTGGTGTGATTCCGTGCTTTCCGTGGTTAGCACCTGTTCGTGAGGATCTGAGGATGAGAAATGAACCACGGAAGTCGCTGAATACACGGAAAAAAAGGGGGTCCGACTCTAGTACACGTTCGTTTTCACGTTCACGTTCTGTAACTTGAGTATCACGCGAATGCTGTTCGAACGCTGATCGAACTTCGCCGGAACGAACGGCGCGAACGCCGGATCGGACTGCAGTGCCTTTTGAAGTTCTTCGATCGCTCGCTGATCATGCGAGGGCTCGACTACTTCGGCGATCTGGGCGAGCCCGTCACCAAACACGTCGGCGACGACGACGACCTCGTCGTCCCTCATCTCGCCACGCACCAGCGACCTGGTAAGTGCTACCAGAGCGCCTCGCGGATTTACACTGGGAGACTCATTCGCGATCGCGAGACGTGTTCCGGCATATTCCGCGGGCGATAATTCGCTGTTAGCAAGAAAGACCGGAGCCTCGCGCGTGCTGCCCGAGCTTGAAACGGTAAGCATCTCCGGCCTCGACGTAAGGACGAACGAAAGAAGTGTAAACCCGAGCACCAACGTCGCGACTGCGGCGATCGAGGAGGGCATGAGCCAGATATCGGTCCAGCTCCTCCTGCGGTCGATAAGGTGAAAGCTCGGCGTGCCGGGAGTGGGCGCGAGCTTGGATGAGACGCTTATGCGGATGAGGTCCACCAACCCCTCGGGTGCCGCGAAATGCGGCATGGCCTTTAGACCAGCGGACAACTCCTCGAATTCAGAAAGTCTTTGACGGCAGAGAGGACACTCGGGAAGGTGAGCATCGATAGCCGAACGTACCTCAACGTCCAAACTTCCGTCCGTATACAGCGGCAGATCGAATTGTAGTTCCTCACATTTGGTCATAACTAAAACCTGGCGAATGACTCACTGACCCCGGCTGTCCTCTGCTCACAGAGAACAACGCGTTACTGCTTCCCGTACTAGCCTGCATCGACGACGCTGTTGCTGGTCTGTTCAAAGACGCCGCCGCCGGTACAATTGCCAATCGTGAAAACCGTGACCCGTCCTCTTCGACCCTCGTTTGGCACCGATGTTTAGTCTTCAAAGATAAAAACCGGGGCGAGTCAATCATTCACTCAGTTTTCAAATATCGCTCAATCGTTTTCGCAACTGCTCGCGTCCGCGGGCGAGCCGGGATTTCACCGTCCCAATGTTTATTTCCAGCGCCCTCGCGGTCTCTTCGTAACCGAGCCCGTTTATATCGCAGAGAACGATGGTCACTCGAAATATCTCAGGCAGGGCGTTAAGAGCAACGTTGAGCCGCGTCCGGCGTTCCAACCGGAGCACAACCTCTTCAGGACTCTCGCCGTCATGCGCGATCGTGTCTGAGATCGTTGCCGTACCGTCTCCGAGTGGCTTATCCAGCGAGACCGTTTCGTTCCGTTTCCGCCGCTTCCACCATCGGAATCTATTCCTCGAATGGTTCAGAGCGATCCGGAAAAGCCACGTTTTCAATTCGGCATCCCCGCGAAATGACCTGATCGCTTTCAGAGCACTCAAAAATGTTTCCTGAGTCAGGTCACGTGCCTCCTCGGCATCCTGCGTGATCCGGTAGAGGAGAGAGTAGATGTCTCCCGAGTATCTGGTTATCAAAGTATCGAAAGCTTCGGCGTCCCCATTTCTCAGCCGTTCGACGAAGTCCGAATCAGCGATCGTGTAGGCAGAAGAGACGTCAGCCGCCACGGCGACTTTCCCTATATCTTCCTCGTCAAAAGCAATTGACTTGCTGAAGACCATCTCGTCGTATCTGCCTTCTCGATAACGAGAACTTAATTTCAGGGTTCGCCGTACGCTGCGAACGGTTACTTAGACACCCCGAACCAAAGAATGTTCCCTCCGGAACAGAAAAATCATCAATGTACTGCTTGCTATAGCCAATAAGGCCGTATTATTTGCCCTCGATGCCGAATTGAGCTAAATTAGCTCTTTTGGAAACGGGCCAATTTCCCGAATTATACAACGTCCGACAATCTCAAAATTGCATTTTTAAAGATGGCACGAAAAAAGAGACGTCTCGAACCGGTAGCGGTCGCGACAAATGAACCGAAAGATAAACCTCGCTATCAGGACCCGTTCCAACAACGGGTCGGCGGAAAGATCGAAGAAGCGGGTAAGAAGTTGGAAGGCCAGGGACGGAACCTCCTCTACGGGCTG
>CAMLKY010000021.1 GCA_946480545.1 uncultured Acidobacteriota bacterium | reverse complement strand
ACGTAGTGTGCGGCGTGGTGCTGGTCTCGGTTCCGGTGGTATTGAGATTTACGCTGCCGCCGATAAGCGACACTGTGAGCCGCGTTGCGGTCTCTGTAAGCCGCTCGATCTGATAGGTAAGCGTGTAAGGCGTATCGTTCGCGAGCGGCTGTCTAGGCGTCGTGCTGGTTGCAGGGATCTCGACGTATTCGCCGCTCGGCAATGGCGTGGTCGCATTGAGCAGCGGGTCGTTTGCTCCGGGTGCGACACGATGAAACAACGTGAACGGATTACCGGTTCCGGTGGTTCCGGCGAGTCGCGCGACATAGCCGGTGTCGTCTGCAAAAGTGGGACTGTTTATGCCGCCCGTAAGATTTGTCGAGTTGCGAGTGCCGTGCGAATCGAAGATGCCAAACCTCAGGTCGGTCCCGCCGCTCGGCCCGACGCCTTGCAGCGAGAACGTTGTCGAGACGGTAAGCCGATCACCGACACCCAAAGTTACCGGTGCACCATCGGTGAAGAATCCCCAGAAGCCCTCAGACGATGTGCTGGCCGGGTTGAACGTAACCGATCCGGGTGCGTCTGTGCGGATCGTTGCCGTGCGTCCATTGAAGATGCGGATGGAATTTGGAAGAAGCTGATTCTGGCTGTTCGCGTCAGCGAACGTATCATCGACCAGAATGGCTCCCTGTGATGCTATGCAGAAGATGAGAAGGCAGCAAAGGGCCGCCGATAAGTGCTTTCTAAGATTAGTCATAACCCCCCTTGGTTCGTCGAACAAAATAAAAAGCGCGTCCCAAACAGCAGGGGCGCTTTGTCGGCAGAACATGTTTTGCCGTTCTAAGCCAGCTTACTAATTCGGTGGTCCGCCGGTTGGTAGGCTTCTATACAGAGGGGTTTGAGAAGAAAGAGCCCGCGGGGCAAAGGAAAAAGGTGAGAAAGCATTTCCGCTTCTCACCTTCTTCTCTTTATGGTGGTCGGGGCGAGAGGATTCGAACCTCCGACCTCACGGTCCCGAACCGTGCGCTCTACCAGGCTGAGCCACGCCCCGATAAATCAAGTATTAGAGTCTAGGTTACGACCGGGGATAAGTCAACGAACCGGCCAATGGTAGTGGGTCTGCTCCCTCGTCAGTGTATTCGGTGTTTTCGGTGGTTATAACCTTTCGTGGATTCGCAAGGTCCGGTCCTCGCTATCAGAGTCGAACCACGGAATACACGGAAGACACTGAAAGGACGGAATACGATGTACTGCTGTCGGGGCAAGCCCCGTTACGATACCGCCTGGTCGTCCTCGATCACGTCGATGGCGTCGTCCACCATGTCGCGGCCTTTATGCATCCTGTGTTTTACGTACTCGATGATCGGGGGAAGGAGCGATAAGAAGACGACAACGATCACCACTTTTTCGATATGATCCTCGAGTTTGATACCGAGTGCGGTCTCGATCACGCCACCGAGAAAGTAACCCGCGAGGACCATGCTGCAGATCCAAAGCGCCCCACCGATGATGCTGAACGTCAGAAACTTCACATAAGGCATCTCCGCGGCACCGACAACCAGCGGAGCAAACGTACGCACAATTGGAACGAACCGGGCGAGCACGACCGTCTTAACGCCATACTTCTCGAAAAACTGCTTGGCTTTTTCAACGCGGCTCGGTTTAAAGATGAACGAGCTTTCACGATTGAAAAGTGTCTTCCCCATAGCCCGTCCGGTCCAGTAGCCGGTCGAATCGCCTATCACCGACCCAAGAAAGAATGCGAGCATCACGAGCAGAACGTTGAGCTTCTCGGCTGCTGCAAATAGCCCTGCCACAACGAGCAGGGAATCACCCGGAAGGAAAAATCCTACCGCGAGCCCCGTCTCCGCAAAGATTATGAACCACAGTCCCAGGTACACCCACGGACCTAGCAACGCAAGCAGCCAGTCTATGAGGAACTTCGGATTTAGGTAGTCCTTTACCTGATAAAAAAACTCGACAATTGAATCCATAGGAAAAGTAAAAAGCAAAAAGCAAAAAGTAAAATGGGTGATTTCTACACGGCCGTTCGTCCCTTAGATGAAATTATTCTCTTCCCAATTATCTTCGAAATCTCGAGTGACTCCTGCACCAGTTGATTTATTCCCGAGGTAATTCGACTTTCAAATTTCTCGGTCGCGACAATCAGCCGGAGCCAGTAGTTTGATTCGCGTGCTTCTTTGAGTGCAACAGAGTTTTTGTGAATAAAGTCTCGCTTACTTTGGGCCGCGACTGCCTCTTCAAGATTGGCACCCACTGATGTGGCCGCATCTAAGAGTTGATTAATGATACTTCGACTCACGCCCGAGTGTTTCTCAAGGTACTTGCATAAAGCTACGATCCTAACTGCGAAACCAAACGCCCTCTCGGTGATTGGCTGAAGCTGTTTGCTCGGAGACGACGGAGCAGACTTTGTGGGAGTCATCAGTCCTAAACCTCCTCGGTTTTGTTCTTATTCTTGATCCTCTATACCTAAGTTCCGGATTCACCTTTTACTTTTTACTTTTTACTTCTCTCCCCAGCCGTGACTTCCGATCAAGGGGACGAATGCGCACGGGCCGAAGTTCTCGGTGACGTGTCCCTGCTCGGTGCGGGTTACGCGGACTAGGATCTGTGATCGCTGGTTCTCGCCGATCGGGATGACCATACGGCCTCCGATCTCCAGTTGAGCGACAAGTGGAGCGGGGATGCTCGGACCGCCTGCCGCGACGAGCACTGCGTCGAAGGGTGAGTACGCCGGCCAACCGTTGGTGCCGTCATCACAGCGGTATGAGATGTTTCTGAAGCCTAGAGCGAGCAGCCGTTGTTTGGCTTCCTGATGAAGCGGGGCCAGCCGCTCGATCGCAAAAACCTTTCGGGCTAACGTTGCAAGTACCGCAGTTTGATAACCCGAGCCGGAGCCGATCTCGAGAACGCGCTCGCGGCCCGTGAGCTCGAGGAGTTCCGTCATCCGGGCCACGATAAAGGGCTGCGATATGGTCTGACCGCTCGAGATCGGCAGGGCGTTGTCTTTGTACGCTTGTGCTTTTAGAGCCTCCGGCACGAACTCGTGACGCGGTACGCGATTCATGGCAGCGAGCACCCGCTCATCAGAGATCCTGTAATGGCCCCGAAGATGCTCGACCATCCGTGCGCGCGGGATCTCAAATCCGTCGGAGCCATTGGGTCTTGATGCAGCAGCGTTCATGTTTTCGGGATTTTGGATTTTGGATTTCTTGAACCTTCTTACAATCCAAAATCCAAAATCTAAAATCTAAAATCCGTTCTCCCAGCTTTTCATACTATCCAGCGCCGCGTGATTTGTTAGATCGCTGCGCATGGGCGTGACCGAGACGTATCCTTCATCGACCGCCTCGAAGTCGGTTCCGCCCTCGGCGCGGAATCCGGCGCGGACTTCGCCGATCCAGTAGTAAGGTTTTCCCCGTGGATCGATATGTTCGCTGATAACCGGCTTTGCTTCCTTGAAGCCTTGCCGCGTTACACGGATGCCTTTCGGAATTCCTTTCGGGACATTTACGTTGAGAAGCGTCCACTCTGGTATGCCTTCGGCGAGCGCGCGTCTGGTCACTTCGATCGCCACCTTCGCCGACTCAGTGAAATCATGCGTTCTCGTCGCGACAAGACTGAACGCGAGCCCCGGAACTCCAAGTATCGTCGCTTCCATCGCCCCTGCAACCGTGCCCGAGTATGTCGCGTCATCACCGAGATTCGCTCCGTGATTGATTCCTGAAACGCATATATCCGGCCGGTCGCCATCGGTGAGGATGCGGTTGAGTGCGAGCGTGACACAGTCTGTCGGCGTGCCGTCGACCGTCCAGTGCCGATCGTCGACCTGGCGGATCCGCAACGGCCTTTCGAGCGTGAGACTATGCGACGCACCGCTCATTTCTGACGCGGGAGCGACAACATACACCTCTCCGAGCTCTCGCATAGCGGTCTCGAGCGCGCTTATGCCCTCAGAATGAATGCCGTCGTCGTTGGTGATCAAAATCCGTGGCATGAAGAAAGTTTAAATGCGAAAAGGGAGAGATTTAAAAGTGAAAAAGTGAAAAAGCAAGAACACCTCGCCTTTTCACTTTCAGACCTCTGTAAGTGTGAGCTACCGGTTTGATCCGCCCATCGGTCTTGGCGCGGTGTTCATCGGACGCTGCTGTCTAAACCGGCGCCGATTCCGCTTCCGGGCGTTCACCGACTTGAGCTTTGCCTTCTGTCCCGGCGGGATGAAGTGAGCATGTTTCTTAAGGTCCTTGATGATCTCTTCGCTGATCACCTTGCGCTTGAATCGTCGCAGTGCGCTCTCGATCGATTCATTAGCATTTACTGTTATATAAGCCATTTTTTAGTCTCACCTCCTCTCGGCTAAGATTTCCGCCCCGAAGGCGAACTGATATTAAACAATTTTACGCCGGAGATTACAAGCAGGGTCAGGGCCTTATTGGGACCGAAAGCAGGTGCCCGCGATAAACGAAATATGCCTTTCCCGCGGATTCCTCTACCCAAAGATCCATGCTGTCGAATTCCAGCTTCTGCAGCTTAAGTACCGGCTTGATGTTGAAGTTCCTGGTGTTGTAAATGCCGATAACGGTCGAATCCTTCTCAGGTATCGCCGCCCAGAATTCGTTCGGACCGCGTTGTTGGAGTGGCCGGAACGTTGTATGGATCAACGGCCGGACCTCACCCGGGGCACGCAACATCGCTCCGGTCTCGGGGTCCAGGAGGGCGTATGGGGAATAGGTGTCGACCTCCGATTCTTCAGACCCTTCTTCTTCGTGGTGATCGTGCGAGTCGTAATTCCGCTCAAAAGGACCGACGAGAATCCTGTTCAGCGAACCAATATATGCGTAGGGAAGCCCAGTTAAATACTCGTCTGATTCGATCGCGTACTCCCGGTTCGTTACCAGGTTGATTCGGACAGCACGGTAGCCTTCGCCCTCGACGAGCTTGCTCGCCACGACCCACCTTCCGTTTGGTGTAACGATCGCGTAGCTGTAATCACCTTTCTTTATCTGGGTGACGCGGCCCGCGGAAACTTTGTACAGACCATTCTCGTCGACCCGAATCTCTAAAGACCCCGCACGCGCCTTCCAGCGTTCGTGCGAGGCGGCAACCGAAAGTCCGTCCTTGATCGGGATGTATTCCGCCTCGAGCGGCTGGGCCGTTATTGAACCAAGACCGCCCGGCCCGAATGCAAACCAGTTGAGATTGTCATACTCGCGACGGCTTTTTTCTTTCTCCACCTTTTGCGCCAGCTCTGGATCAACGAGCTCACTCTCTGCAAGCGTTTGCGAATACGCCTCGATCTCATTCTCGATCGCCGCTGCTCTTTGCGTGTCAGCCACGAGCACTCGGAAATCGGTGCCCTTTTTCCAAACCGTCTTCGCCTCAAGATTGTCGTCGGCAAATAAGACCTCGAGCCCCGGGATGTCGCGACCGGCCCAGTATTTGACGGTCGAAGGTTCAGTGCGAAGCTGCTCGAACATACGATCGAGCTCCGCGAACAGGGGCGGCATCGTGGAGGCGAGTACGTACACACGCCGGCCGCCGGCCCGGCCAAGCATCAAAAGCTGCTCGGACTGGCATCCGTCTCCAAGACAGGACAGGAACGGCGGAAGCTCATCCGCTTTGTAATGCATTATCAGGTCCTTGAAACGCTCGAATTCTTCGCTTTTCAGAACGCGCTCCCGATACCGCGCCGGATCATCTTCCCAGCTCAACATCACGCGGTCTTTATAGACATGAATGAAGTTCTTACGCCATGCATAAACTCCGACGAGGTTTGTATCAGCAACGACTTCTTTCTTAAGCCGCGCTTCGACGGCTTGTAATGCAGCATGATCATCAAGCTGGCTGTAATCCTGCACCCGAGCGTAGAACTCGCTGACGGACGCGAACAGCCGGGATATATCCGCATCTTGATTTTCGCGATCGATACCGGTGAAAAACGCGGTCGTGGCACCGAGGATGCTGGCTTCGCCCGGGTGGAGCGACAGCACGATGCGTCGGGCTTCCGGCGAATCTTCGCTTTCCAGATATCGTTCGGCCGCGAGTGCCAGAAGCCGGTCTTTCGAGTTCAACTGTTCGGCCACCTTCGGGACCGCAAGCGGAGCACGTATGAGACGGGCACAGCCGAGCATCGCCGTTTTTGCGGTGTCGTCCGCTCCGGCGAGGATCGTTTCGTAATCGTTCGGGTCTTCGAGCAGACACGCAGAGATCCCATATGCAATACCGCCTGAGGGGCGGATCTCGAAAACCTCGGGAGACTGTCTTTCACGGATCGCCTGCCGCTCCGCGAGAAGATAAACGATCGATCTCGCGTCGATCTTGTTTCGTTTCAGGTCCTGCAGCAACAGGGAATTCACGGCGGCACCCTGCCATCTCAGGAGTAACGTCCGCAGCGCGCCCGCAACCGTCGGCTCCTTATCTTCAAGGGCCATGATGCGTGCCACGAGGGCCGAGGCGAGACCTTCGTCAATTTCCGGCAGTGCGATAATATGCCCGGCCAGATGGCCATCATCGTCTGAACCGATCACGCCACGCATTACCGCAACTCTTATGTCGTCGATCGGCCCGACGGCATTGATGTTCGGCATATTAGAAACGACATTCGAAAGATCGGGACCCGTCGTATCAAACTTGCGAACCGCATTCTCCAGCGCAGCGACTTGTTCCACCACCGAGTAGCCGCCGCACGCGTAGATCGCAGCTACTATGGCGCGCTGCTGCCAGCCGGTAGTTTCGTTTAGGACCTTTCGCAATGCGGGCACCGCTCGCGGATCCGCCTGAAACGCGAGGGCCCGTACGGCGACATCCCGAAGGGGATACATCGCCTCATATGAGCCGACGGTATTCGCATTTGCAGAACTGAAGTACTCAGCCGATGCGCGGTTCGCATTCGAACTGTAATAGTTGGCGGCTGCCGCTGCCGCATTTGCTGCCGCGTTGAGAGCATTTGCTACAGCGCGGTTCGCATTTGAGTATCCGCTCATCGACATATTTGAGTTCGCGTACGCCGGCGGCACACGCGTACTCTTTTCGTCGAGTGCAGCGATTAGTGCCGGCACGCTCTCGGGGATCTTTTGGTGAGTCAGCGTTTCGATCAAACGTGATCGAGAGCCTTGGTTGACCTCCTTCAGCCACTTGGGATTTTCCAGCCATGGAAGCAGAGCCCTGATGACCTCGGGACGGCTCTGCTCGTTTCTTAACAGAAGATTTCTAGCTGCTGCGGAACGCACATTGATGTTGTCGCTTTGCAGCAACGCGATCATCCGATCGATGTATTTATCTTCGGGGGAGTTGTTGATCAGGGTCGTCAATCCGGTGAAACGTCCGAGGTCGAGCATCGTCTCGTCTTCCATCAAGGACACATACCAATCGTCACGGCCGCTCCATTCCTTCTCGAGTGAAAGAGCGTCAAGCGCAAGATCGCGGACACCGGGTGTCAGGGACTTGTCCGCCACGATCTCCTTTAGCTCATCTCGATAACGGTCGATGTCGCTGGGCGAATCGCTCTCGAGTGCATGCACGTAAAGGGCCCACAAAGCTACGGTCCTCGACGCTTTCTGCGAGGGGTTGTTATAGAGCCGTGAAACGATCGGGCTCGCGCGGTCCCAGTCGACCCGGGCGAGTGCGATGAGCTGATCGTGATTCACGACGTAGTCGCCCTCATCTGCGACCTGTGAAGCATCGCGGGCAAGCTCGGAGCTGAAGTAGGGCGTGTTGTACAGCATCCAGCGCCGTACACCTTCGCGTGCTTCGCGCTGCTGTTCGGAAGCGGCGGGAAGCCGGTCGTAGATCGACTTCACGAACTGGCCGGCGTCCCGCGTGCTCGGAAACAGCGACACGAAATCGGTAAGCTCTTCGGGACGTTTCTCGATCTCCGCCATAAGCCGTCCCAATACTTTGTCGGACGGTCTGGGGCTATATAGGGTCACACCGTAGGGCTGTACACGATTACGCCAATATTCCATTAGCACCTCGATCGGAGCGTCGTCACTCGGGGGAGCGATCTTCCCGGAGGGGTCCATACCAGCCGCCGGCGGCAGATAAACGTCAGGATTTGGAGGCGGAGGCGCCGGGATGCTCAGGATGGCGAGTAGGGGATTTTCCGCAGCCTCAACTGGTCCAAAGAGAAAGAGTGAAAGGCCGGTGAGAATTGACGTACAGAACGCGACGACGAAGAGGAACTTTTTCATTTATAGAGGTGCGCGGATGCGTGACTCTAGATAGCTCATTTCAGTGAGAAAAGCAATGGTTACCAGGATCTCGATTGGATCGTAGGCAGAATGTCCGCGCGTCAATTCGGAGACGTGAAACCGGTTACCGATCGGCAACGCAACGGCCCTTTCGGCCCGGCCTCAAGCAGGCAGGATCCTGCGCTCCAGTCGCGGGCCAGCGCTAAAAAGGCCGCCCTTTCGGACGACCTTTCCTTTTGATAACGCGCCTGACTGTTAGCTTCGCAGGCTCGCTACGGTGCCAAGTAGCAAGCTCACGAGATCGACATCGCCACCTTCGGCGAGATCAAAATCGTCGTCGCCCTGAAGCGCATCGTAGTAACCCATCTCATAACCCTCGCTCAGGTAGCGGCGACAATCACCGATACTCGATGAATAAGGATCGTAGATCGCCTGCTGGTAGAGATACGGATCGTTATAGTACTCGTCTCCCCATCCGCGCTCGCGGGCGAGCTGCCCTTCGAGCAGGCCCTGATAGTACCCGGTACCGAGTGCGCGCTGGATCAACTCAGCGGCCACGCCGCCCGAATAGAGATCCATCACGTCCCCATAAGGCATCGAGCTGTAGAGCGAATATTCGTACGGGATTCCGCCGCCGTAGTGCCACTGATCGTAACCGTAGTACGCCGCCGGCTCGTAATACGCGAGAGTCGGCTGGTATCCGAACGTGTAATACGGATACGTCGAATACTGCGGAGCATAACCGTACTCGTCGTAATACTCCGGATAATACGACGCGTTGTATGACGAGTACGGATCGTAATACCCGTAATCGTTTCCGCCCGAGAAGAACATCGACAGCACACTTCTGAAAAGCATGTCCTTCCAGTCGAGTCCCACGTCGGCATAGTCGCCGTAGAATCCGCGGGTATAGTCATCGTCGTAATCGAAGATCCGGTACGAATAATAATCCGGGTAATTCTGGTAGTACTGGTATCCCTGGTAATTCGGATACGTCTGATACGACGGGTACGCGTAGCTCGGGTAATTCCGATACGAATAGTCGTCGTACTGCCGATAGGTCGGAGCCGAATAGCTTCGATAGCCGTCGTAGCGATCATTCAGCCATGAATCTCGACCATCGTTCACATAGGGTACGTAGCTCGGCTGTGATCGCCGGAACGCCCGGTCGTCAAGCCGCTGCTGTTTCCGCTGATACTTCAACGCTTCGCGATTCGCTCGCTCCTGGAACTTCAACGCATCACGATATCGCTTAGCTTCGAACGCCTGTTCACGCCGGATCTGGCCCCAATTCTGCCGAGGCTGAGGCTGCGTGTAAACGCGCTCTTGCTGTCGCTGAGCACGTTGCTGCAATCGATGCTGATCCCGCTGGACCCGCTGTAGTTGCTGCTGTTGATGACGCTGAGATTTCTGCCACTGCCGCTGCTGCCCGCGCTGGGCCTGCTGCCACTGGCGCTGCTGATGACGCTCGGACTGCTGCCACTGGCGTTGCTGCTGCGCCTGCTGAGCACGCTGTCGCTGAACGTTTTGCCACTGCTGCATCTGCTGGCGTTGAGCATGCTGCCATTGCTGCATCTGTTGACGCTGCTGGCCGCGCTGGACCTGCTGAACCTGGCGTGGCTGATGACGCTGAACCTGCTGCACCTGTCGCTGCTGCTGCCATCCGCCACCGCCGGCCTGACGGTGCTGTTGTCCCCCACCGCCTCCGCCGCGCTGCTGCCAACCGCCGCCGCCACCGCCGCGATTGCCGCCGCCATGCTGCTGTCCCGGAGGGCCCCCGGCGTGCTTTCCGCCGCCACCGCCCTTTCCTCCGCCTTTACCCTGTGCGAAGCCGGAACCGGTGAGTAACAATGCGGCCACAAACACCGACAATATTTTTATAAACAAAAATTTAGATCGCATATCGGTCCTCCCTTGATCAAAACCACAAGAAAAACGCAGTTGTAATGGTGTCGTAATCAGCAATCACCGTTCCGCGCGGCAAATTACCCATCTGATTGCAGCTTATCTTCAAATAGCGCCGATATCGTGCGCTCGGGCGACAATATGCGACACGCTCGGTTATATTGCTTCGTATGAATGTTTCGGCTATTGAAGAAGCCCGCCGGCGCGTGGCTCCGCACATAAAACGAACTCGTCTGGACCACAGCAAAACCCTCAGTAAGCATCTCGGAACGAATATCTATGTAAAGCTCGAGATGTTTCAGCTCACCGGCTCGTTCAAGGTACGTGGTGCTTTCAATAAGCTTCTCAGTCTTTCCGCGGACGACCTCAAGCATGGCGTCGTTGCCGTGAGCGGCGGAAACCATGCACAGGCCGTAGCCTACGCTTCGGCCTCGCTCGGTGCCGATGCGGTGATCCTGATGCCCGAATCGACACCTCGAAATTACGTCGACGCGACCCGCGGTTACGGCGGCCGCGTCGAGCTGTTGCCCTCGGTCGCCGAGGCGTTTGAAGCTGTAGAGAAGTACAAAAGCGAAGGCCGCGTTTTTGTTCATCCGTTCGATGACGAGCTTGTGATGGCTGGACAGGCGACGCTGGGGATGGAGATCGTTGAAGACCTGCCCGGTGTTACAGACGTGATCGTAAGCATCGGCGGAGGAGGCTTGATGTCGGGCGTCGCCTTAGCCGTCAAATCGAAGAAACCGGATGTTCGCGTGTGGGGAGTCGAGACGGTCGGTGCAGATGCAATGTCGCGTGCCCTCGAAGCAGGTCATCCCGTTCAGCTTGATGCGATCACTTCTATCGCGAAGACGCTGGGTGCGCCGGCGGTCTCGGCCGGGACGCTCGCGTATGCGCAGGAGCACCTGGAATCCGTGACCGTCGTGACCGATGATGAAGCTGTCGCTGCATTACGTCTGATACTCGAGCGTCTAAAAGTTCTCACCGAGCCCGCCGCTTCGTGCACGCTTGCTGCAGCAGAGAAGCTCAAGTCGCAGCTCGGCGAGCATGTTGTGCTTGTACTGTGCGGTGGGAACCTCGGGCTTGATGATCTCTGTTCTTATGTTGGGCGGTCGGAGTAACTCCGAAGCGCAGTTTTTTCTCGCACGTGCGTTTTTAATTTTGTTACACTCGATTCGGAAAGTTCATTTGATCACGGGAGGATACAATGGCAACTACAAAAAAGACTGCCGCGAAATCCGCGGGAAAGAGATCAACCTCAGGCGGATCTAAATCCACATCAAAATCCGCATCGAAGAAATCAACAACATCTTCACGATCGTCGTCGGCTAAGAAGTCGACCTCATCATCTCGGTCCAGCGCCGGAAAGAAAACTACCGGCGGCGCAAAATCTACGGCCAGAAAATCGACTGGTGCCAAGAAGGCCACGGGTGGACGAACGTCATCCGCTGCGTCGAAGAAGGCTACAGGCGCGAGATCGTCCGCTTCTTCGACAAAGAGGACTTCTTCGTCATCCGGCGGGTCAACTGCGGCGAAGAAGACCTCATCGGGTTCGAAGACCGGCGGCGCCCAGTCGGCGGGTTCGCGATCCAGCGCAACTACGAGGAAGGCAGCCGGCGGCAGCTCGCGTTCGACTGCCGCAAAGACGCGTAAGACGAATAGCGGTGCCAAGTCTCCGAACAAGAAGGTGACGCCGAAGACTTCTTCAGCTCGTAGTTCAGCTAAGAAACCTTCAGCCTCAAGGGCCACAACGGCCACCAGGAAGAAACCTTCTGCTTCCCGCACGACAACCACCTCGAAGAAGAAACCGGCAGCACGCAGGCGTACGACACCGAAAGGCGTCATCAGTAAAGCCGCTGAGGCCGTAACAGAAGTTGTACAAGGAGTGCTTTCGGGAGCCGTGACCGGAGCGGCTGCGGGCGCCGCGCACCCGGCTGCGGTGGACGGCGCGGATCGGCGCCCACGGCGCGCGATCGCGGACGGGCTCGAGCGCGCCGGTCGCCGGGTCGAGCAGGTAGAG
>CAMLKY010000020.1 GCA_946480545.1 uncultured Acidobacteriota bacterium | reverse complement strand
TGGAAGAACTCTTATCTGAAGCTGGCTGTTTAAATTGCCTCCACCCTTTAGGTGGAAGAACTCTTATCTGAAGCTGGCTGTTTAAATTGCCTCCACCTTTAGGTGGAGGAACTCGATTATCTCGAGCGTGGCTTTAGCCAAACCTAGAAAAGTAAATTCCTTTTGGCTTCAGCCGGCTGTGCTGATCTTTTTTTCGATCATTGCTCTTATTCAGATATTCTTTAGATCGCGAAAGATTGACTATGAAAACACTCATCAAATCCGGCCGCATCGTCACTGCGGTCGATGATTATACCGCTGACATCTTCATCGATGGCGAGACCATAAGCACTATTGGCAAATCGCTCGACATGGACGCCGATGTCACCATCGATGCGAGCAACAAACTCGTCATCCCGGGCGGGATCGATCCGCACACCCATATGGAATTGCCGTTCGGTGGTACGCAATCGTCGGATGACTTTTTCACGGGCACGCGTGCCGCGGCACATGGCGGAACTACGACGATCATCGATTTCGCGGTGCAGAACAAGGGTGAGTCGCTGATCCAGGGCGTCGACAACTGGCATAAGAAGGCCGAAGGCAAGTGCGCGATCGACTATGGATTTCACCTTATTACGACCGAGTTCGAGGACGGGCACACCGAAGAGATGTATACCGTCATGGACGAGGGCATCACAAGCTTCAAGTTGTTCATGGCTTATCCCGGAGTGTTCCTCGCGGACGACGCGACGATCTTTCGTGCGATGTCCGCCGCCGGCGAACGCGGTGGTCTGATCTGCATGCACGCTGAGAACGGCATCGTCATCAACGAGATCATCAAGCGGTTTCTGGCGGATGGGCGGACTGCGCCGAAGTATCATGCGTTAACGCGACCGACGATCGCCGAGGCCGAGGGCGTGCACCGCGCGATCGCGATCGCCGAGATGGCCGAATCACCGGTGTACATCGTGCACCTGTCATGTGCCGATGCACTCAACAAGGTTCGCGAAGCGCGTGACCGCGGAATTCCGGCTTTCGCCGAAACTTGTCCGCAGTATCTGTTTCATAACATCGAGGACTACGGTGACGATTTTGAAGGTGCCAGGTTCGTCATGACACCGCCGCTTCGCGAGAAACATAACAATGAGGAGCTTTGGAAGGGTCTCAAGATGGACGATCTTCAGGTCATCTCGACGGACCATTGCCCCTTCTGCATGAAAGAGCAAAAAGAGCTTGGCAAGGATGACTTCTCGAAGATCCCGAACGGAGCGCCCGGTGTCGAGAATCGAATGTCGCTGATCTACAACGGCGGTGTCGTCGAAAATCGGATCTCACTCAACCGCTTTGTCGAACTGACATCGACCGCAGCGGCAAAGATGTTCGGCCTGTTTCCAAAGAAAGGTACGATCGCGGTCGGCTCGGACGCGGACATCGTGATCTTCGATCCCGAGAAAGAGCATACCTTCGGCGTCGATGCAGAGCACATGAACGTCGACTATTCGTCGTACGAAGGCTGGAAAGTAAAAGGTAAGGTCGAAACCGTCCTTTCACGCGGCCGGGTTGTGATCCAGGATGGTGAGCACAAGGGCAAAGCCGGTGACGGGCGATTCTTGAAACGCGGTGAGTGTGTGAGGATCTGATGAAATGTGTTTACGCTTTTGTCTTGCTCGTCATTTGCTGTGTCGCGGCCGCAGGTCAGCAGAATGATCTGGAAGCCGAGATACGCCGACTGGACCTCGTCGCTGCCGAAGCGATACAGAAAAAAGACGAGACCGCTATCGCACGAATTTTTGCGCCGGATTCGGTCACGAACAATCCGCGCAGTGGTTTGACTCGGGGAAGTTCTGGCATTATCGAGGCGGCGAGGTCCTCTGTTATCGACTACTACTCGTTCAAGCGCGAGGCCGAATCAGTCCAGATCCTTGGAAAGACTGCGGTCGTCATGGGAAACGAGGTGGTTGTGGTGAGAGCCGCAGGGGGTGGTCCGGGCGAGACGATCCGGCGGCGGTATACAAACGTCTGGATGAAGAACGGAAAGGATTGGCGAATCGTCGCACGCCACGCGAACATTATTTGTCGCTGAAAATGATCTATGGGAATGGAGTTCGAAGTTACGTTTCGCGATGACCACATTCACGTGGAGCTTAACGCGGCGCCGGCTCTCGACGACCCCGACCTTCCCAGGGATTACTGGGCGATGCTTGGAAAATTGTCTGACGAATACAACTGCCGGAAGATACTCGTGGAGGGGGCGGCGCCGAACGCTGAGCTGGAACCGAAGGAAGTCGTCGAAGCCGGGGCGCGAACCGCGACGGTTCCGAATCTCTGGCTGGCGTTCAATCTAAAGAACCACACGCCGAACGAACAAAGCGAACTTTACGAAGCCGTCGCTGCTTCGCGCGGCGTGCGGGTGAAGTTCTTCGACAATCACGACGATGCCTTGAACTGGCTACGGAGCAATTCCTCGAAATGATAAAGCGACTTGCATCGCGCGAGCTAAGAACCAAATTCGGAACATTCACCGAAATCCTTTACTATGACGGTCAACGTGAATCGATCGCGATCGTGATGGGCGAGGTCGATAGTGGGGAAGATGTTCTTTGCCGTGTACATTCGCACTGTATCGGCGCGCACGTGTTCAATAGCGTCGAGTGTACATGTCGTGAAGAAATGGAAGCCGCACAGGCTGCGATCCAGGAGGCTGGGCGTGGAGTCATCATCTGGCTCGATCAGGAAGGCAAGGGAAACGGTCACCTCGCGCTCATCGAGAGCATTCCCTTCAAGAAAGAGCATGGCCAGGCCCGTGCGTACGAGATGGCCGGATATCGCGCCGACGCTCGTGATTATCGTCCCGCGGCGCAGATCCTGAATGATCTCGGCGCGAAGTCGATCATTCTTCTCGGTGCAGAAAGTAAGGCAGATGAGTTAAGGAAGGAGTCTGTGGTGGTATCGGTTGTTCAGCCACTTGCTCTTTGAGGTTGGGCGCATATTTTGCAGGTTTCCGATTCCGTGTTTCCGTTACTTTCGTGTCTTACGTGGTTTCGAAGTTCCACGACCGACTACCAAGGAATACACGGAACGAACGGAATACTTGGAAAGGAGGAGAAAGTGGAGACGATCAAGGAACCGGAGAATATCGAAATGAACGGAAGCAAATTCTCAAAAAAGTACATTGCCCACTACGGCCTAAGAACAAAAAACCTCGCCACGATGGTCGAGTGGTACCGGAACTTCCTTGACGCCGAAGTTCAGCACGATATGGGTTTCGGTTCGTTTATGACCTTCGATCAGGAGCATCACCGGATCGTGATCTTTACGACCGACGACACTGAGGATAAGGTCGCGAATTCGGCAGGTGTCGATCACATCGGGATCGGATTGCCCGACTTTGCTTCGCTCATCGAAAACTACGAACGTCTCAAGGCTCACGGGATCATGCCGACACTACCGGTCAACCACGGTTTCACGACCTCGCTGTACTACGCCGACCCGGACGGCAACGAGATCGAGCTTACCGTCGACAACTTCAAAACAAAGGACGAATGCAAAGCGTGGATGCAGACCGAGCGGATGGTCGCCGCGATGAAGCCGCCCACATTCGGCGACGTCTTTGATCCTGAAGAACTGGCGCGGAGGTTTCATGAAGGAGCTTCAGACGAGGAACTTGCTCGCATCGGCCAACCCTCATGATCTATTCGGACCTCACGCTGTCCCGGAAGCTCGAACGCACCGAAGCCCGTGCAAACGCCGACTTCGTTGAGACGCGAAAGCGCCTGTTTCCCGACAGCGATGCCACGTGGATCGAGGTCGCGGGTGCGTATGCGATGTTCGACGGTGTCGATTCACCGCTCACGCAGACATTCGGGCTCGGTGTTTTCGACGACATCACGCATGAGCATCTCGCGGAGCTCGAAGCATTCTTCAAAGACCGCGGTTGTTCGACGTTTCACGAGGTGAGCCCGATGGCAGATCAGTCGTTGATGTCTCTGCTGGCCGAGCGCGGATACAGGCCGATCGAGCTTACGAGCGTAATGTACCGGGAGCTGGGAGAGGAAGCCGTTTTCCCTGGACAAACCCAAACCGAGATCACGACGAGGAGGATCGACGGCTCTGAGGCCGACATCTGGGCCGAGACCGCCGCGGCCGGATGGTCAACGATTCACGAGAGTCTCGGCGAATTTATGCTCAACTTTGGAAAGATCGCCGCCCGTACCAGCGGCGGGCATCCGTTTGTCGCCGAGATCGACGGTAGAACGGTGGCAGCGGGCGGTCTTCAGATGTATGAAGATGTAGGTGTCCTCGCCGGAGCGACCACCGTTCCGGACGCCCGTCGCCGCGGAGCCCAAAACGCTTTGCTTTCAGCTCGACTCCGCTATGCGGCCGAGCAAGGCTGCACGTTGGCGATGGTCTGCGCACTCCCCGGCAGCCAGTCACAAAAGAACGCCCAAAGGAACGGATTCAGCATCGCCTACACTCGCACGAAATGGCATTTGCCCTTATAATCGTTGGCGTTCAATCCCTAGACCCATAGTCAGTATGAAGCGTTATCCCGAGTGGCATTACGACTGCGGCTTGCGTCCACGCGATGATGCGCGTTTCCAACTCGGCCATGCTGACCGCCCGATGCGACGTATGAAATCTCGTCTCTTGATCGCGGTCTTTATCCTCGCTGCGTTCGTGCCTTCCGCGGCGCAGACGAACGTCGACGCACTCGACCGCTATGTCGAGGCCGCGAGGCAGGAATGGAACATCCCGGGGATGTCGGTCACCGTCGTTCACGACGGCAAAGTACTTCTGTCGAAAGGTTACGGCGTTCGAGAGATCGGGAAGGCCGAGCCTGTCGATGGACAGACACTCTTCGGGGTGATGTCCACAACAAAGGCGATGACCGCGGTCGCGATGGGCCTGCTAATCGATGAAGGAAAGGTATCGTGGCGCGATAAGGTCATCAAGCACCTTCCGGATTTCCGCATCGCTGATCCATATATCACTCAGGAACTCGAGATCCGCGATCTCTTCACGCACAACTCGGGGTTGCCGAGCACCGATTTCCTGTGGGCTCGAACACCTGAGCTGCCGGCGGATGAAGCGGTCCGCCGAATGCAGTACGCTCGTCCGACATATTCATTCCGCGGGGGCTTTCAATATCACAACAGCATGTACCTTGTTGCGGGCAAGGTCATCGAGAAAGCGAGCGGGATGCCATGGGAGCAGTTTATGGTCGAGCGAGTTTTTCGACCGCTCGGAATGTCCGGGACCGTGCCGACGCTCGAAGCCGCACTGAAGAATACAAATCGCACGAGCGCTCATTACAAGATAAAGGGAAAGGTGGAAGTAATTCCCGAAATGCCGATCGACTCCGTTGCCCCGGCCGGTTCGGTGTGGTCGAATGCGGATGACACCGCGAAGTGGATGAACTATCTGCTATCGGGGAAACGTGCCGACGGTCAGGACCTGTTAAGACCCGGGACACTCGAAGAGATATTCAAGCCGCAGGTCATCCTTCCGTCGAACTTCTATCCGACATTCGCGCTTATCAAACCCAAGTGGACGACCTACGGGCTCGGTTGGTTCCAGCACGATTACCGGGGTGAGAAGGTTGACCTTCATACCGGAAGTATCGATGGGCGCACCGCTATCGTCGGACTCTTACGCGACAAGAAAATTGGCGTATACGTTTTCGGAAATCTCGATCACGCCGAAGCCCGTCACGGGATCATCTACAAGGCGTTCGACCTGCTTGCCTTTAATGATCCGAATGGCCGGGACTGGAATGCAGACTTCAAGAAGATGTATGACGAGCGCGACTCGCTCGCTTTGAAATCATATGAAGCTGCGATGGGAAAACCACTGAAAGACACCAGGCCGACTCTTCCACTCAGCGCTTACGCCGCGAAGTATTCGGACCCGTTTTACGGGACGGTTGAAGTAAAGCTTGAAGACAATAAGCTCCGTGTGATCCTCGCAAAAGGCCTCACCGCCGATCTGGTACACCGCCATGCAGATACGTTTACCGCCGTTTGGAGCAAGCGATGGTGGTGGGACGGTCTCGCAACATTTCAACTCGATCCGATGACAGGCGATGTCGTTAGCTTTAGTTCATCGGGACAAACTTTCAAGCGCCCGCACCACCGGCTCCGGGAACCCGCTGCGCTGCAGCCCGACGCTGTTGCCACCTGGGGAAAGATGAATGCGGAACAGATGCTGTCGCATCTGGTGCAGGCTAACGAGCTCCCGTTCGTCGCTAGCGTACCCGACCGAAGCAACTGGGTGTCGCGTAATGTTATCCGGCGTCTAGTGCTTTCGTTCATGCCGGTTCCCAAAGAGGTCAAGACATCGGCCGAGATGGATCAGCAGCGGGACGGTCGCAAACCACTTGGGTTCGAATTGGATAAAGAAAATGTCATTGCTTCTATCGAAAAGCTGGGTACGCTTGCTCTAGATCACGATTGCCTTCCTCACCCTTTTTTTGGAAAGCTGTCGGCGAAACAATGGGCCCGTCTGGCCCAAAAGCACATGGACCATCACCTGCGGCAGTTCGGGGTGTGAGGAATAATCCTTAATCATGAAACGCTGCCCGGAATGTAAGCGCGACTACTACGACGACAGTTTGTCCTACTGTCTCGACGACGGAACCGCGCTGCTGGATGGGCCTGCTTCGGAAGAACCTTTAACGGCGATCTTCGATCGAGTTACGAGAAACGCGGTGGGCAACCTGCCTGCGGAGCGGACTCGCTTCATCGGACGCGCGAGAGAGCTGTCCGAGTGCATCAAGGTCGTCGCAGAAACACGGCTGCTTACGATTACCGGTTTCGGCGGCTGCGGGAAAAGCCGACTCGCGATCAAGTGCGCCGAAGCAACCGCCGAAACCTTTTGTGACGGTGTGTGGTTCGTTGACCTTCAAGCGGTCTCTGACGAGGGTCTCGTCCTGCCGGCTATTGCCCGCGTGCTCGAGCTGCGTCAGCGTGAAAGTGAAGAGCTTCGGGAGAGTCTCGTGCGACACATCGGCTCGCGACAAGCGATGATCATTCTCGACAACTGCGAGCAGCTCCTCGCTGCCATCGCACCCATAGTCGATGAGCTGCTGACTCGCTGTCGAAACCTAAGGCTGATCGCCACATCCCGCGAACCTCTGAACGTTCCGGGCGAGAAGGTATTTGCGTTGAGCCCGCTCGCCGTGCCGGATATGAAGAGCGTCAAGTCCGGAAACGTTGTCCGGTCCGACGCCATCGATCTTTTTGTCGACCGAGCCTCTGCCGCGCTTGCGGCATTTGAACTAACTGCCGACAACTCGGCAACGGTCGCCGCAATAGTCCAAAAGCTGGATGGTATCCCGCTTGCGATCGAATTAGCCGCCGCCCGGTTGAGGGTCCTTTCAATTGATCAGGTCAACGAGAAACTTGATCAGCGGTTCAGGCTTCTTGCCGGAGCAGGCAAAGCTAGCACCTCACGGCACCAGACGCTTTACGCCGCGATCGAGTGGAGTTACGATCCGCTCTCCGATGCCGAGAAAGGCCTGCTTCAAGCCCTTAGCGCTTTTGCCGGAAGCTGCGACCTCGATGCGATCACGACGGTCTTTGGGATGTGCGATGAATTTAGCACGCTCGACCTGATGGCCAAGCTGCTGGATAAATCCCTGGTTATTGTCGACGAGGGCCACGGAACGCAGAAACGTTACGGCCTTCTCGAAACGGTTCGGCAGTTCGCTTTGGAGCGTCTTTCCGAGAATGGGGATGAAGAGGAAATTCGCCGCCGTCATCTGCGTGCCATGATTGTCGCTGCCGAAAGAGCGTACGACATGCGCATCGCTCATGAAGAAGAGTCGATCGCCCTGCTGGAGTTAGAAACCGCGAATATGCAGCAGGCGCTCGAATTCGCCAGCACTCACGACGCTGAATCGTACCTCAAGCTCGCCGGCGCTCTGGGTTGGTTCTGGACAGCACGCTCGCATATCGCGGAAGGCCGCGAACACCTGTCGGCGGCTCTTCTGGCTACATCGCCCGAGCCCAGAAGGCCGGACCGAGCCCGAGCTTTGTGGGCCGCAGCTCACATTCAGGCGTGGCGTGGCGATCTCATCACCGCACAACAATGGATGGATGAAGCACTGGATAGTTGTCGGGAATTGGGCGACACACCCGAAGTTGCGCTCGTGCTGGAGGGCATCGGTTGGAGCCAGTTTTCGAGCGGCAAAGACGAGGCGGCCTGTACATCGTTTGAAGAGTGTCTGAGGATCCAACGCGGAGCAGGCGACCCGATCCTGATCAACCGTGCCAACGTCGGGCTCGCTCAAGTACTCGTCGCTCTTGGACGCATCAACGAAGCCCGCCCGATGGCGCTCCAGATCATAGAATTCTCCAAATCTCAGGGAGACAAGCGGAGCGAGCACTTCGGCTGGCACTATCTTGCGGACTGCGCTCTCATCGAAGGCGATTGTGCCGAAAGCCTCAACTTGTACCAGCGTAGCCTCGCCCTCGCATCGGAGATCGGTGACAAGATCGAGATTACATTCGAGGTCCAGGGGGTGGCGATGTCGCTTGCCGCGCTAGGTCAGTACAAGGAAGCGGAAGTGCTCGACACAGCCGTGCGCGTGGAGATGGATCGCATCGGTGCCGATCTTCACGTGCGGTTTTGGGATGATCTGCTCGAGAAATATCTGGGAGAGGCTCGCCGGAATCTTGGAACGCACGGCATCGGATCGGCGAGACGCGAAGGCGAGTCGCTATCATTCGACGATGCCATCGCGCTGGGCCTGAAGTTGGAGGGGCCGGGCGCATCGAACTCTGCTGACGCGTAGGTGCCGGTGACGATCAACGCCGCAAAAAGTTTGGCCGATGTGCCCCGAGAAGTATGAAACGATGCCCTGAGTGCGGGAGAAACTACAACGACGATTCGATGAGCTTCTGTCTCGATGACGGCGCGGAGCTGCTGTTTGGACCTGCGAGCGATGAGCCGTCGACCGCGATCTTGAGCGCGTTCGGAGTCACGCCTTCAGGCGGGCCCGCCGGCGAACCGCCAACCCGCGTGTTTCAAACGGAGGAGGCGCAGCCTACGAGTGAGTCGCAGGGCTCGTCGGAAACGAAAAGCCTTTTCGCCCATCGGGCGGCACAGCCGCTGGTTGTAATGATTGTGGTCGTCGGACTTCTACTTGCGGGATTCTTCACCTATCGATACCTGGGCTCGGGATCCGACCGCATCGATTCCATCGCCGTGCTTCCGCTTCAGAACGTCGGGGGTAATCCGGACTCCGAGTACATTTCCGATGGCCTGGCCGAATCGATCATCTATCGTCTATCACAGGTTCCGGAGCTGACGGTCAGCCCGCGGAGCTCGGTGTTTCGCTACAAAGGAAAAGACATTGACGCGGAGAATGTCGGGGCCGAGCTCGGCGTCGATGCAGTTCTGTCGGGTCGCGTCACACAGCGGGGCGACAATATCGCGATCAGCGTCGACCTGGTCGATGTACGGAACAAAAAAACAATTTGGGGTGAACAGTTCGAACGAAAGATGTCGGATCTCCTCGCGACTCAACGCGACATCGCCTCCGCGATCGCCGAGAAGCTTCAGGTACGACTGACCGGCGATGGCGCAATTGGTCTCACCAAACGCTACACGAACGACAACGAAGCCTATCAGGCTTACCTGAAAGGCCGTTACTACTGGAACAGACGTACAGCCGATAATCTGAAAAAGGCGATCGAGCAGTTCAAGGCGGCAACCGATCGGGATCCTAACTTCGCGCTCGCTTGGGTCGGTCTTGCGGACTGTTACGCCGTCTCGCACGAATATGCCGGCACGCCGACGAGCGAAACCGCACCGTTGGCGAAGACTTACGCCGAGCGAGCATTGGCGATCGATGACCAACTGGCGGAGCCGCACGCGACGCTGGGGTCGATCCACAATATGCGGTGGGAGTACGAGGATGCCGAACGAGAATATAAACGTGCCATCGAACTCAACCCGAATTATCCGACCGCGTATCACTGGTATTCGATTTTCTTGAAGGATGTCGGCCGATACGACGAGGCAGCGTCGACCATAAAACGCGCCCAGCAGCTTGATCCGCTCTCGAGCGTGATCGCCGTGAACATAACGAGGTTGTACCAGCTACAGAACAACCATGAAGCGAGCATCGAGAATTCACTCAAGATAATCGAACTCGACCCGAACTTCGCATCGGCCTACGAGTACCTGGGCCTGTCATACGTGAGGCAAGGAAAGACCGCAGAAGCGATCGCCGCGGCCGAGAAAGCTGCCGATCTGAGCAACAGGTCCGGCGTGGTCCTCGGTGACCTGGGCTATATCTACGCCGTCGCCGGAAAACGAAATGAAGCCCTCACGATAGCAAAAGAGCTTGAAGAGAAACATGCGCGAAACGAAGCTCTCGGACAGTATATCGCTGGCGTTTATGCGGGACTGGGCGAGAACGACAAAGTGTATGGATGGTTGGAAAAGGACTTTGCGGTTCGAAACGGAAAATTGCCTGAAATCGGATGGCAGTTGCCTTTCGAGTCGATGCGCAACGAGCCAAGGTTCAAGGATCTGCTGCGACGAATTGGGCTTCCTGGATAAGATCATGATCCAAGACTCACCCAGCCGGAGATAATGATTCTGACCGGATAAAAATTCACATGACCAAAACGCTGTCACCTGATTCCGTCCTCTCGCACTATCGCATCGTTTCGAAGATCGGCGCGGGCGGGATGGGCGAGGTCTACAGGGCGCGCGATGAAAGGCTCGAACGCGACGTCGCCATCAAGACATTGCCGGCCGAGTTTGCTGATCATGCCGACCGCCTGGACCGTTTCAAGCAGGAGGCAAAGGCCACTTCCGCGTTGAATCATCCGAACATCCTGACGGTCTACGACATCGGCGAGCATGATGGAACGCCTTTCATCGTTTCCGAGCTGCTCGAAGGCGAAGAGCTTCGCGACCGCCTCGACGACGGACCGCTCCCGATCCGTAAAACCATCGACTACGCGCAGCAGATCGTAAGCGGACTTTCAGCGGCGCACGAGCGTGGCGTCACGCATCGGGACCTGAAACCCGAGAACCTTTTTGTTACAAAGGACGATCGCATAAAGATCCTCGACTTCGGTCTCGCAAAACTTCGGGAGCGCACGGCCGATACCCACGGCTCGGAAGACGCGACCAGGAAAGCTCTCACCGATCCGGGCGTTGTGATGGGAACGGTGGGTTACATGTCGCCCGAACAGGTTCGCGGCGTGACCGCCGATGCGCGGTCCGATATCTTCTCGTTCGGTGTGATCCTTTACGAAATGTTGACCGGCAAGCGGGCGTTTGTCGGTGAGTCGGTGATCGAAACGATGCATTCGATCCTGAAGGAAGACGCACCCGACCTCGACGAAAGCGGCGTGCGTGTTCCGCCCGCGCTTGAAAAGTTGATGTTGCGGTGTCTCGAGAAGAAGCCCGAGCATCGCTTCCACTCCGCTCACGACCTCGGCTTTGCTCTCGACGCGATCGCGTCACCAACCAGTTCGTCCGGGTCCGGAATGACTATCGCCGCCCGATCGATCAGCGATGCGGAATTTACTTTCAGCGTGGCGAAGCGCGCGGTCAAACCATGCGCTTCGCCATCACGCCTCCGGATAAAAATGTGCTGAATGCAGGATTCACTCTTTCGCCCGACGGAAAATCGATCGCTTTCGTAGCAAGAAATGCTGCGGGTGACACTTCGCTTTGGATTCGATCGATGACTTCTGTCGATGCCAGAAAGCTGCCCGGGACGGAAGACGCGGCTTTTCCATTCTGGTCACCTGACAGCCGAATGATCGGTTTCTTTGCCGGCAACAAGCTTCGCAAGATAGATCCCGCCGGCGGCCCGTCACAGTCACTCGCCGACGTCAGCACTGACACACGCGGAGGGGCGTGGGCACCTGACGGAACAATCATCTTCGCCCCGGGCACCTTGTCCCCGCTGATGCGAATCCCCTCCGGCGGAGGAGCGATATCTCAGGTGACAAACCTTGAAACAACGCCCGGGCAAAGCTCGCACCGCTGGCCGACGATGTTGCCGGATGGGCGCCACTTCCTGTTTTTCGGACGCGGCGGGCCTGTCGAGAAGCAGGGAATATACGTTGCGTCGCTCGACGATCCGACGCCGACCTTTCTTCTCGAAACAACCGTGATGGGGACCTACGCCGAAGTGGGAGGATTGGGATATCTCTTGCATATCCGCGAGAACGCGCTTATGGCACAGCGGTTCGACGCGGGGACTTTGAACCTGTA
>CAMLKY010000019.1 GCA_946480545.1 uncultured Acidobacteriota bacterium | reverse complement strand
GCGGATTTCGGATTGCGGATTAAAAGATCAAAGTCAGGCTTTCATGTCTCTTTCCTCAAATCCGCAATCCGCAATCCGAAATCCGCAATCCACAACTGTCATCTTTCCCGAGTCTCCCATGAACTTCATGTACGAAGACGACGAGGAGTTTCGGAATTTCGTGCATGCGTTCGCGGCGAAGCATGACGTGCAGGTGCTGTTCAATTCCGCCGAGCCGGATGGGCCGAACAACAGGTATTTCAACTCGGCCGTGCTCGTCGGTCCGAACGGTAAGGAGATAGCTCAGTATGATAAGATTTACCTCGTTCCGTTCGGCGAGTCCGTACCTGTCCCCCTGCAATCGATCGTCCCCGCATTCGTTGGAAGTTTCTCCTACGGAAAGGAGTATGATCTGTTGCCTTTGGGTGATGCGAGAGCCGGCGTGATGATCTGCTTCGAATCCCACTTCGGCGAGCTCGGCCGCGAGTATGTCCGTAACGGCGCGGACGTGATCATTGAGATGACGAACGACGGATATCTTGGCCCGACCCCGGTGCTCAGACAGCATCTTGCGAACGCGGTTTTCCGAGCGGTCGAAACAAACCGTCCGCTGCTGCGAGTTACGAATGTCGGCATCACGGCGTATATCAACGAGCGCGGCGAGGTTCTTGAGGCAAGCGAGGCGTACACCGAAGCGACACGCGTTTGGTCGGTTGCGAGATCCGACGGCTCACAAACTTTCTATGTGAGATATGGCGACTGGTTCGCGTGGTTGTGCACTTTGGTCACGATCGCACTGGTGGCCCTGAGTTTGTGGCGGAGAGAGGGTCACTGAAGCTCGGTATGAATCGTCGATACAGGATCATTTTTGCAGTCGTCATGCTCGTCTTCACGTTATACGTCGGGAGCTATTGGTTGATCCGCCAGGCGCACACGACGCTTCACACTGAATGCGAGGGCTGTCCCGTCGGTGGATGGGAGGAAGTAAGGTTTCCGGGTAACGGACCATATCTCATGTACGCGCCGCTTTACCAATCGGACAAACTGGTGGGTGCAGACGCCACCTTCCACGTGGTTAGACATTGAAAATTTTCCGCTGCTGCTACGTGCGGAACTGCTGCGCCGGATCTTTAATGGGCGCAATGTACACCTAGAAATGAACGAACGTCGAGAGGTTCTCGAGGAGCTGTTCGGTGTCTCCCCCGAGCGCATGTTTGAAGTTTTGACGTCCCCGCGCGCCATCCGCGGATGGTTCGGCGCATCGACGGCGATCATCGATCCCCGTGAGGGAGGATCATGGATCACGGCTTTCGGCGAAGGCGAGCACGACAGCCACTTCGTCAGCTCGTTCGGGATACTGAAATTCGAGCCGCCGAATCGATTGGTGCTCGGAGCGGGAAAACTTCACACGGAAAGTGGCTGGCCTATTGCCACACCGATGACGACCGAGTTTTTGATCGAACCGCAGCCGATGGGTTGTAACCTTCGCATCATCCAGGAGCTATCGCCGCATGATCCGCTTCTCGACGATTACTTCGACGCGTGCATCGCCGGGTGGCAGAATAGCTTTGAAGGGATACGAAATTATTTGCACAATAACCCTTCGGAATAAACTTATGGAACTATCGGAACTGCAGTCAAAACACGAAGAGATCAAAGATAAAGTTTCCCAGCTTGGGAGGTTTCTTTGACGCACCTGCGAAACGGGCCGAGTTGGAAAAGCTCGAGGCCGAAATATCCAAACCCGGTTTCTGGGACGATCAGGAAAAAGCACAGAAGGTAGTACAACAGCGGAGTCGTCTTGAGAAGGCCCTGCAGCTACAGAAGGATTTTGAGACAGGCATCTCGGACGCTGATGTGTTGTTTGAATTCGCCGAATCTGACGCGGATTCGGCACGCGAGCTCGAATCTCTCATCGCAAAGCTCGAGAGCGACGTTACCGCAGCCGAAGTGCAATCGCTGCTCTCCGGCGAAACAGATGCCAATAACGCGATATGTTCGCTGCAGGCCGGAGCCGGCGGCACCGACGCTCAGGATTTTTGCCAGATGCTGCTCCGGATGTACCTGCGATGGGCGGAGAGAAAAGGGTTCAAGGTCGAGATCCTCGATGAACAGCCGGGAAGCGAGGCGGGTATCAAGTCCGCAACGTTTCGTGTCGAAGGCGAGTACGCCTACGGGCTGCTTGCGACCGAGGCCGGTGTTCACCGTCTGGTGCGCATCTCGCCGTTCAACTCTGGCGGCAGCCGTGAGACTTCGTTCGCTTCTCTTTTCGTTTCGCCCGAGATCGACGAGAACATCGAGGTCGACATTCAGGACAAAGACCTGCGTGTCGACACGTACCGCTCATCGGGAGCAGGCGGCCAGCACGTGAACGTGACCGACAGCGCGGTGCGGATCACCCACCTGCCGAGCGGGATCGTGGTCACATGTCAGAACCAGCGCTCGCAGATACAGAATCGCGCCGTGGCAATGCAGGTGCTGCGCTCTAAGCTGTACGAGCTTGAGCTCGAGAAACGTCGGGCCGATACCGCGGAGCTGGAAGCGAACAAGATGGATATCTCGTTCGGATCTCAGATCAGGAATTACGTTCTTCATCCGTACCGGCTGGTAAAAGATACTCGAACCAAACATGAAGTAACCGACGTCGATGCCGTGCTCGACGGCGCGATAGATGATTTCATCAAGGAGTTTTTGATGTTCAAGAAGTCTGCGGGCCAGCCCGCGGCCTAACATTCTTGGCGCAAATCCGTGTCTTCCGTGTATTCTGTGGTTAATCTTACGCTCGATCCCCGGGCTTCCAAGCCGAACCACGGAACACACTGAAATGCACAGACAAACCAGAATCAGGAGTTACAGCCCTTACTTCGCGCGGCCCTGAGCAATACCCGATGAAGATCTGCCCGACATGTAAAGAGACGTACAAGGACGACGACCTCAACTTTTGTCTGTCCGATGGGACGACGCTGATCAAAAAGAAGACTGGCGTAAAGGTTAGGCATTCGCGCCTGAACGAGATCCTCGCCGTTGTGCTCCTCGCATTTTCGGTTCTGGTATTCCTCTGTCTGATCTCGTACAACCCGAGCGATCCGACATTCAATACCGCATCATCGCAGAAGGTCCAGAACTGGATCGGGGTCGTGGGTGCAAATCTCGCCGAGTTGCTTTTTTCTGCGGTCGGGCTGGTCGCATACATCTTTCCCGCCTTGATGGCATTGATCGCATGGCGGGTGTTTCAGTCGGAAAGCCTGCGCCCACGCATCAGCCAGATCATCGGGTTCAGCCTTATCGTGACGTCGGTCGCTGCCTTATCCACTCTTATCGGATGGCACGGTGGAATGCTTGGTGCGCTGTTTGCGACGTACTCGATCCGCTTGCTCGGAACCGTGGGTGCAGCGGTTCTTTTGATCGCTCTCGCGACGACATCGGTCCTGCTGATCTCGAATTTCACGCTGACGTGGGTGTTTAGCCATCTGGAGGTCGCGTGGGAGAATTTCAAGATCCATTTTGCCGAGTGGAAGGCTAAGCGTCGCGAAGCACGTTCTGACCAGATCAACCTCGCAAAAGAACGGGGCGAGAAGCGGCGCGGCGCACGCGAGGAGAAGACGGCTCTCAAAGATTCGCCGACGATATCCATTCCGGAATCGCGAAAAACCCGAGCGACGAAATCCGTCGAGATGGCGGTCGCGGCGACGGCGGGCGGGAGCGGTCCGCTGGATACGCAGCCCGCTTTGCTGGATGAAGGTCCGCCACCCTCGATCATCCCGCCGGATGTCGTGCCGGATACGATCATGGCGGAAGAGCTAAAGCCATCTGAGCCCGGCTCGATACCTATTACTCCGACCAAGCACACTGACGAGCTAAACGGCGATGTGTTACCTGAGCCGCCCGTTGACGAAGACGACCAGGACGAGATCCTCACCCCGTCGAAGCCGGCGAAAAGCTACGACGATTACATCCTCCCGAGTCCGCACCTGCTGAATCCGCCGCCGCCGCACATCGAGCAGAAAGAAAAAGAGCTGCTCGCGATCGCGGATTCGCTCGTCGAGAAGACTCGTGAGTTCAATGTTGCCGGAAAGGTCGTGAATATTTGTCCGGGACCGGTCGTGACGACATACGAATTCAAGCCCGATCCCGGGGTGAAGTATTCGCGCGTGACGGGGCTGGTCGACGATCTGTGTCTCGCGCTCAGGGCTGAGTCTATCCGTATCGACCGTATACCGGGGAAGGCATTCGTCGGTATCGAGGTGCCGAACGAAAAGCGAGAGACGATAGCGCTTCGCGATGTCGTCGAATCAAAGAAGTTTCGCGAGTCCGACTCGCTGCTGACGATCGCGCTCGGAAAGACGATCGACGGTCTCAACTACGTTTCCGATCTCGCGAAGATGCCCCACCTTTTGATCGCGGGTGCGACCGGGGCGGGTAAATCTGTCGGCGTGAACTCGCTTGTCGTTTCGATCCTCTACAAAGCAAAACCAGATGAAGTGAAGTTCATCATGGTCGACCCGAAGAGGCTCGAGCTGGGAGTCTATGCCGACATCCCACATCTCGCTACGCCGATCATCACCGATCCAAAACGCGCCGCGATCTCGTTGAAATGGGCGGTAACCGAGATGGAACGGCGGTACAAGGATCTCGCCGGCTATGGCGTCAGGAACATCGACGGTTACAACGTCGAGGCAAAGCGGCGGAATTCGCTCGAGATGTGGGACGACAACGGCGAGGCGCATCGGATACTTCCGTACATCGTCATCATCATCGATGAGCTCGCCGACCTGATGATGGTCTCTGGTAAGGAGGTCGAAGACGCGATCACGCGACTTGCGCAGATGGCGCGTGCAGTCGGCATTCATCTCGTGCTAGCGACGCAGCGTCCGTCGGTCGATGTCATCACGGGTCTGATCAAAGCGAATTTCCCGGCACGGATCTCGTTCCGCGTATCGTCGAAGGTGGATTCGCGAACGATCATCGACTCGAATGGTGCCGAAGGGCTGCTGGGCAAGGGCGATATGCTGTTCCTGCCTCCGGCAAGTTCTCAGGTCATACGCGTCCACGGTGCGTTCGTCGATGAGAAAGAGATCGCTCGGATCGTCGATCACATCAAGGCACAGGGCAAACCAGAGTACGACACCACGATAACGAAGACCGATGATGAGCTGGATGAATCAGGCGATCTGCCCGGCCGTCGCGATCCGCTGTTCTGGGATGCATTGAAGGTGGTCGTGAATGCGAAGCGCGGATCGACGTCACTTCTGCAAAGACATCTCAGAATAGGCTACGGACGGGCTGCCGCGATCCTCGACGCAATGGTCAAAGAAGGCTACATCGGCGACATGGACGGCTCAACGCGAGCGCGGCCGGTGCTTCAGAAAGCCTACGATGATCTGCAGGACCTCGCCGAGATGAGCGCTGAGTGACGAATAAACTAATCGCAGAAACGCCAAGAAGCAGAGAATCTTGACTGATTCTCTGCTTCTTGGCGTTTTCTGCGGAAATTTCTATTGTGTGGCGGAGGCGCCTTTTGAGACTTCCTCGACGACTTCGGCCGTTGCACGCGGGCTGGCATTGGTCGCCACGTCGGCCTGGGCGATGATGCCACAGCATGCTCCGTTTTCATCGACGACCGCGACGCGCCGGATCTGGCTCTGCTCCATCACATTGCAGCATTCTTCGAGCGACGTTTCCGGTGTAACCGAAACGACCGTCGATGTCATCGCATCTCCTGCAGTAAGATCAAGCGGGTTTTGGCCCTTCGCGACGACGCGGCAGGTGATGTCGCGATCGGTGATCATCCCGACCGGCATCTTCGACTCGACGCTGTCAACCACCGGGATGCACCCGCAATCGTTATCGACCATCATCTGCGCCACTTCCTGCAAGCCGGTGTCCGGCGTGCAGCATGCCGGATCTTTCGTCATTATCTGTCCAACGTTCATAAATTCCTCCATTACTGAATCCAGCCGAACGCCGGTATCTCACGAACAGCGGGTGAAAGTCTGACGTTCGTATTCACGTAGATCTGGCCCAAAGAATGTGTCGCGGCGACCGAGATAGGTATCTCGTCGATCTTGTTCTTCGGAACTATTCCGCAGACCTCACGCCGATCGTTGGTGATGATGATCGCCGCGAGAGACTTTTTCTCGTCCTCCGTGATCTGCGCGGCCGTATCTGTTTGCCGGAGCGTTTTTATCCGCGAGTCCATTACCGATCCGGCGGTCACACTGCGTGGATTCTTTCCTTTTAAGATTAGCTGTTCGCAGATACTACGTTCGCTGACTATCCCGATCGGGACGCGGTGGGCCTCGCTGTCGATAACGACGACCAGCCCGTGCTCACACTTTTGAATCAATTCATAGACCCGTTCGAGACTCGTGTCCTCAGTACACTGCGTCACACACTTGCTCATTAACCTGCTGATCGACATTTCGTTTACCTCGCCGCGTATTTGATACACTCGAAGACAATTCGCGTACGTTTTCCGCGCACTTTGAGCCTGATTGTCTTGAGCAATAACTTTTGAGCAATATGCGTTCCTCTTCCGCAATGTCTGCCAGCCGACTAAACCGTGATTTCTACAGGCGGGTCGATACGCTTCGCGTTGCGAAGGACCTGCTTGGAAAGCTGCTCGTAGTGCCTGATGAAAGCGGCGGTCGGGTATCCGGGATGATCGTTGAGACTGAAGCTTATCTTGGCGAGATCGATAAGGCGGCACACAGCTTTGGCGGTCGCCGCACCGACCGCAACGAGATCACGTACGCGGACGGCGGGCATGTCTACGTCTTCTTTGTTTATGGAATGTACTACCAGCTAAATCTCGTAACCGGCGTCGTCGACCATCCGCACGTCGTTCTGGTCCGCGCGCTCGAGCCGGTCGAGGGAATCCAGAAGATGCGTCAGAGGCGCGGTGCAATGAAGGACACGAACCTCACGTCGGGTCCCGGCAAATTGTGTATCGCACTCGGTATCACTCGCGACTTGAATGGCGAAGATCTCGAGGGAGATCGCATCTGGGTCGAGGAATATCGAAGTTTCAGGAAAAGCGAGATCGCGTCCGGCCCACGTATTGGGATCGACTATGCAGAAGAGTTCGTCGAGATGCCGTGGCGGTTCTGGGTGTCGGGGAGCCGCTATGTAAGTAAGGGGCCGCGCGTCAATCGCGACGGCTCAGCCACCAATAGAACGGCAGTCCGAACCCCAGCCCGCCGATCAACGAGAAAATAACAAACCAGATCCAACTGATCTTGCCCGGCGGATTTTTCGCGAACCAATAAGCGAGCATGCCGAGCACGACAAACGCCTCGATGATAAACCCGAGTGCGAGCCGATTGTTCATGACATCGCCAACCGATTGGAACTCGGTGAATAGCCAGTAGATGAAGATGCCGTTCGGAACGAAGAGACCGAACAGAGCAATCAGCAGAAGTGCCATAGTGAATTTTCCCTCCAAGGTGTCTGACCATGTCAACAACCGACTGAAGCGCAGTCATCGACTTTCAAGTCGCATCCTCATGCCGTACTTCGGTCGTAACGTTATCAGCGGCTGAAGACCGATACGTTGATCCGGTGCCAGACTTAGCTTCCATTTTCGTGCGATCGTCGCCAGCAGCAGGATACCTTCTGTCCAGGCGAAACTTTCGCCGATGCAGCGTCTGACGCCGCCTCCGAATGGGAAGTAGATGTTCTTTTGACCCGCCTCTTTCGCGCTCTGCGCGAACCAGCGCTCGGGCAGGAATGTTTCCGGATCTTCCCAATAACGAGCGTCGCGACCCGCTATGTAGGGGCTGACCAGCACGAGCGCGCCTTTAGGGATTTTGTAACCTCCGAATAGGTGGTCTTCGATCGCTAGACGACCGATGGCCCATGCGGGAGGGAAGAGTCGCATCGACTCGGCCAGGACGGCCTCGGTGTATTTGAGATTGGGGAGGTCGTCGATCGAAGGCAATCTCGATTCGTGCGCACGAGTCGCTTCTTTACTAACCGCACCCTCCCTGCCCATCGGGTTTCTGCCCGTTAGGACAGCGTCTAGTTCTTTGTGGAGGAGAGCGGCTTTGTCGGGATTTTGGGACAGAAGGTACCACGTGAACGTGAGGGCGTTCGAGGTCGTCTCGTGTCCTGCGAGAAAGAGCGTCAGTGCTTCGTCACGCACTTGCTCGTCAGTCATCACCCCGCCGTCATCTTCGTCGCGTGCATGGAGCAACATCGAGAGAAGATCGCCCGTGTCCTCGCCTGACCGACGGCGCTCGTTGATGATGCCATAGATGACCGAGTTGAGAGCCGTCCGGGCACGATTGAAACGCCGCGTATGCGGGAGCGGAAGATGCTGCAGCCACTCGGAGTATGGAAGCAATAGAAAGTCGAAGAGCTTGCTGACCGTAGTCATCGCGTTTCCTACGACATCGGCATCGTCCTCGACATTCGCGCCGAACAGGGTCTTCCCGACTATCTGAAGTGTCAGGTGCATCATCTCCTGATCGATATCTCGTACGTCCCCGTCGCTCCACGTCGACGACACTCGCTCGCCGAAGGCGACCATCGATCGCGCATATTCGGCGATGCGGGCGCGGTGAAACGCCGGCTGGATCATTCGCCGCTGACGAAGGTGAAACTGGCCCTCGCTTGTTAGAAGTCCCTCACCAAGCAGATTCTTCGCCCGCTGCAGAGCTCGGCCCTTCATGAACTTGTGTGCGTTGACGACAAACAGGTCGCGGACAAGATCGGGATGATTCAAAAAGTAGCCCGGCTGCGATCCCATACGGAAATATGTGACATCACCAAGCCTCGCCTGTGCGGTAAGAAACTCTGTCGGGTCACTGCGAAACTTCCGGAAGTGTCCTCCGATGAGGTTTGGCTTTTGCGATGGTGGAAGGTCCGGAGACATGGGGTGATTATGACACGAGTAGAGTGCCAGCAACCCCTTGTCAGAACCGGGAGCGGTAGCGACCGGGGCTTTTGGCGTTTACGAACCTTATGACACGCGGAAGAGCACTGCAACCTCTTGTCAGAACCGGGAGCGGTAGCGACCGGGACTCTGCGCGTGTTTTTCGTCGAGTCCTGGTAGGGACAGTATCCGCATTATGACGCCGATAACGGGGATAAGATCCGATTTGCTGAAGGAGGGCACTATTGCCAAAATCCCCGGTTGCTACCGGACCCTGGTTCTGACAAGACGCAAAGCCCCGGTCGCTACCGGCTCCCGGTTCTGACGAGACGCGAAGTGCGCGTACATCCCGTATCTGTTATTTTTATATCCGTATGTCCGAAGCGAAAGTCAAAAAGATAAAGCCCGATATCAGGGCGATTACCCGGCTTGTGCCGCCGAGTGGAAACCTCGTGCAGGGACAGTCCGAGCTTCCCATCGATCCGCAATTGGCGAAAGAAGCCGCCGAGATAATCGCCGCGAGCCAGAACCATTACGGTGGCAGCGAGGGCGACGCAAATCTTCGGCGAGCCGTTGCTGAAAAGATCAAAAAATACAACGGTATCGACGTCAACGTCGACGCATCACCGGTCGAGGTGATGATCACAAACGGCGGTACGGGCGCACTGATCGGGTTGACGCAAAGCTATCTTCGCGGGAAATCGGCCCTCGTTTTCGAGCCTTACTATCCGTACCACCGTCGCATCCTCGAAGAGTTCGGCGGCAAGACCGAACCATTCGAGCTCGATGAAAAGCTGACTTTCGAAAAGGACGCATTGCGGGCGCATTGTAAAGACCTGGTCGGCCGAGGCGAGTATCCGCTGAAGGCGATAATCGTCTGCTCGCCGGCAAACCCGAGCGGAAAGGTCATGACGCAAACCGAGCTGGAGGCGGTCGCGGACGTCGCTCAGGAGTTCGATCTTATGGTCATCTCCGATGAGGTCTACGAGCACTACGTCACGGGTGAGCATCCGCATATTCCCATCGCTACTCTTCCCGGAATGTGGGACCGCACGATCACGGTCAATTCGTTTTCGAAATCCTGGAACATCTACGGTTGGCGGCTCGGCTATGCATTCGGTAAGGGCGAGCTGATCGCTCCGATCAACTCCGCGGCGAATGTTATATACGTGTGTCCGGCAACCCCGCTCCAGGCCGCTCTCTCGCGGGTGCTGATGGCTGACGGGAACTACTACACCGAATTAAGGGACAAGTTCGATGCGAAGCGTCGATTCTTCAGCGAGGGCATCCGGGAACTTGGATTCGACATCTACGATTCGGGATCAGCCTTCTATCTCTGGGCACGAATCCCTCCCGATTTTGACGATGCACTCACCTTCAACGAAATGCTGATGCAAAAAGCAGGAGTCGGCATGACGCCCGGAAGCGCGTTCACCGACTCAGACGACTGGGACGCCCACGTCCGCATCTGCATCGCTCGCGAGGACACGATCCTCGAGGGTTCGTTGGAGAAGCTGCGGTCGGTATTATCGTAGTGCTTTGTGTTCGTTTCGTGTGTTTGGTGTGATTCGTGGTTACATTCCTTTCTTGGTTCAAATTGCAGACATTTAGTTCGAGCTGTAACCACGAAATACACGAAACACACGAACACCACACGAAAGGGGACCGGTCGGAGAAGTTGCGAAGACCGACTTATTGAAATGAAGCGATTTTTAACTGCAGTTATCCTTACAACAATTTTCCTTACCTCGGTTCCTCTGGCGGGCGCCGACGAAGGGATGTGGACGTTCGACAATCCGCCTTTCAAACAGTGGAAAGAGCGCTACAACTTCGAGCCGACGAGTGAGTGGCTCGAGAAAGTCAGACTCGCCTCGCCTAAGATCGGCGGCGGCTCCGGGGTTTTTGTCTCGCCGAACGGTTTGCTCGCGACGAACCATCACGTCGCGTCGGGCATCATCACCAAGCTCTCCACAAAAGAGCGCGATCTGATGAAAACCGGCTTCTATGCGAAGTCTCAAGCCGAAGAGCTCAAGGCACAGGACGCCGAGGTGACAGTGCTGCTCTCGTACGAAGATGTGACGGCGCGTGTCCATAATGCGGCGAAGGCCGGAAAGGACGATGCGGACGCCGCGGCGAAACGAAAAACCGAGATAGCAGCGATCGAGAAAGCGTGTGCGCCGGGCCCGGCTCTAAAGTGCGAGGTCGTGTCGCTTTATAGTGGCGGCGAATACTGGCTCTATCGCTCGAAGCTTTACACCGACGTTCGGCTCGTGATGGCTCCCGAGGAGCAGGCTGCGTTCTTCGGCGGAGACTACGACAACTTCACGTTTCCCCGGTTCGATCTCGACTTCTCTTTCCTTCGAGTCTACGAGAATGGCCAGCCAGCGAAAACACCGAACTACCTGAAATGGTCCGAGGCGGGTCCGCAGGATGGAGAGTTCGTAGTCGTATCTGGATACCCCGGCTCGACGGCCCGCTTGTTGACGGTCTCACAGCTCGCCTACCAGCGCGATATCGGTAATCCGCTTCAAAAGAAGGTCTGGGAAACTCTGCGCGGCTCGCTCGAGACGTATTCGAAGCTCGGCGATGAACAGTTCAGGCAGGCAAGCCCGGGTATGCGTTCGTATGCAAATGCGCTGAAGCGTCTTGCGGGTCAGCAGGACGGACTTCTGAATCCGCGCCAGTTCTCGAAAAAGGAAGCCGAAGAGAAGGACATTCGGGACAAGCTGGCCGCTCGCCCTGAGCTGGAAAAGCAATTTGCACCTGCGTGGACGAATATCGCAAAGGCTTACGAATCGCTTCCGCCGATGGCGAACCGGATCTCATTGTCGACTGTATCCATCGGACGGCTCGGAACGATCGCGACACAGATCGTGACTTACCAGATCGAACGTTCAAAGCCAAGCGATCAGAGATACCCGGAATACTCCGACGCCCGCATTGAGGCACTCAAGCGATCGGTTCTCTCGCCGGCGCCAATTTATCCTGAGATGGAAGAGGCGATGCTGCTCGCATGGCTGGAAGAAGCGCGGAAGACGCTGGGTAACAACGATCCGTTTGTAAAGGCCGCTCTCGGCGATGCGGAACCGGCCGAGGTAGTGCGTCGCGCAGTCCGCGAGACAAAGCTCACGGACCCGGCATTTAGGAAGTCGCTGCTTGACGGCGCTGCCGACGCGGTTGCGGCGTCGACCGATCCGATGATCGCACTCGCACGACGTGTTGAGCCGATCGTTCGACAGCTTCGCGAGTGGAATGAGAAGAACATCAGAAACGTCGAAGCAACGAACGGCACAAAGATCGCCGAAGCACGGTTTGCCGTTTACGGCAAGAGCATGCCGCCCGATGCGAACTCGCAGCTCCGCCTAAGCTATGGCACGGTGCGAGGCTACGATGAAGACACCACGCTCGTACCTTTCCGTACGACGTTTTTCGGTCTCTACGATCGCGCATTCAGCTTTGCCGAGAAGTCACCGTACGATCTGCCGCCGAGACTGAAAGAGCGAA
>CAMLKY010000018.1 GCA_946480545.1 uncultured Acidobacteriota bacterium | reverse complement strand
CCGTTGCCCTCGATAAAGACGGCAACCTCGCTGCCGGCACGTCGACCGGGGGCATGACCAACAAGAAATACGGACGCGTCGGCGACGCTCCGATCATCGGCGCCGGAACGTATGCGAATAACGAGAGCTGTGCGGTATCAGCGACCGGATGGGGCGAGTTCTTCATACGTCTCGGCGTAGCTCGCGACATCTGTGCGCTGATGGAGTACCGGGCAATGCCGATCCAGCAATCGGCTGACCTCGTCATCAAACAGAAACTTCAAAAGCTCGGTGGAGATGGAGGCGTGATCGGCCTCGACAAGTTTGGAAACATCGCCATCTCCTTCAACTCCGAGGGAATGTACCGGGCCTATGTCAACAAGGATGGGAAGCCCGTGGTCGAGATCTATAAAGACTAGGGTTTGCATTTTCGATTTGCGATTTTCGATTGCGGGTTGGCATCGATGTCCTAGAATCGCCTCGATAAGTTATCAATAACACGATCGCAAATCGAAAATCGCGAATCGAAATCACATGATGCATTCTGCTGAGATCATCGCTGTGGGATCCGAGCTTCTGACCCCGGAACGCACGGACACGAATAGCCTGTGGCTAACGGAAAAGCTTCTTGAGATCGGGGTCGAGGTAAAGCTCAAGACGATCGTCGGCGACGATGAGGCGCGGCTGGAAGAAACGATACGCGATGCGTTGAAGCGGTCAGACGTCGTGATAACTACCGGCGGGCTCGGTCCCACCGAAGACGACGTAACACGCCAGGTTTCGGCACGAGCCGCCGACAGGGAACTTGTTTACGTCGATGAGCTAGAGACCGAGCTTCGCGAACGGTTCAAGCGATGGGGACGCGAGATGCCGGAGATCAATAAGCGTCAGGCTTTTGTGATCGAGGGTGCGACGATCCTACCCAACCCGCACGGATCAGCCGCGGGGATGTTGCTGGCCGATAACAACAAATTTCTCGTTGTCCTGCCCGGACCGCCGCGCGAGATGAAGCCGATGTTCGAGAACTTCGTTTTCGAAGAGCTGAAGTCGGTGGCCGGCGACGTCCATGTCGTTCGCCGCGTTCTGCGAGTCTCGGGAATGGGCGAATCGGCACTCGACGAAGCGATCGCCCCGGTCTACAAGGCTTACCACGACGTACAGACCTCGATACTTTTTAACCGCACGGAGATCGAGATCCACCTCACGGCAAAAGCAGCGGACCGGGCCGTTGCCGAAGCGACACTCGACGAGATGACCAAAAAGATCGGCGAGGTCCTCGGCGTTGCACTATTTGCAACGAATGGCGAAACGATGGAGGAAGTCGTCGGTAAACTCCTTCGTGATCGCGGCGAGACCATCTCGGTAGCCGAGAGTTGTACCGGTGGACTGATCGGCATGCGGCTCACCGAAACCGCGGGCTCGTCTGACTACTATCTCGAAGGTGCGATCACGTACTCCAACGATGCGAAGATACGAACCCTCGGAGTTTCAGCGGGCACTCTTGAAAAGCACGGGGCGGTCAGCTCCGAGACGGCCGAGGAGATGGCTACAGGGATGCGATCGCGATCCGGCAGCGACCACGCGATTTCCGTCACAGGCATCGCCAGTCCTGGCGGCGGCACTGAGATCAAGCCCGTGGGAACTGTATTTATCGGTTATTCGGGAACCCGCGGGACCCGATCGATCAAACTCGTGCTGCCCGGCGACCGGTACCTTGTCCGTTGGCGTTCAAGCCAGGCAGCCCTCGACTATCTCCGGCGTCAGATCCTCAAGATCAACGATCCATAACGCAGGCTTCTTTCACGGCATTTGGCGCATCCTAAGTCGCGTCCCAAGAACCAATAATTGCTTGCGTTTTTGGCAAAACCAGACGAGAATTACGGTTAGCGCTCGCCGGCCCTCTCTGCCGGAGAATGTTTTTGAAACTTAGCTAACCACATGACGTGTAAAAAACGTCGGACGAGAGCTTTTGTTTTCCAACTCTAACTCAATCGATTTCTTACTATGAAAAACTCAGCTTACGCGCGATTTTCGCTTACTCTCCTGTTAGTGCTGTCGTTGATGTCGCCCATGGCAGCCCTCGCTATTGGCGATGGGAAAAAGCACTTCAAACAGGGCATGAAGCACGAAGCGGCCGAGGAATGGGACAAGGCCGTCGAGGAATTTGCCGTCGCCGTGACCGAGAATCCGAAGAATCCAGAGTACCGTCTGCATCTGCAGCGGGCGTTGTTCAACGCCTCGCAGATGTACATGCGCAAGGGAAATACCCTCGCCCAGGAAAAGGATTACCAGGGCGCTTACATCGCGTACAGGAAAGCTTACGCCTACGACCCGGTTAACGAGCTTGCCAAATCTGAAATGGCCCGCATGGTCCGGATGCAGGAGGCACTGCAGAAGGGCGAGGAGCCCGATGCGAAGACTGACGATGGAAAGCTGAAGCTCATTCCGACAAGCTTCAATGGAAAGTCGGCTCCTGACGTACAGTTGCCGCAGCGGCTCGAAAAGCTGCGTGACGTGCCGTTCCCGGGCGGCGTCGATCTTCAGTACATCGTTAAAGAGTTGGCGAAAGATCTCGATCTCAACGTGCTGTTCGACGCCGAGTCGCGGCTTGAGAACCGTAAGATCCGCATCGAGCTGAAGAACGTTACTTCGGCAAAAGCCCTCGATTACATCTTTTTGCAGGAGAACCTTTTCTTCCAGAAGGTCGGACCCAGAACGATACTCGTCGCGACCGGCAACCGCCGCACAAACTTCCAGCAGTTGGTTCTCCGTACGTTCTATCTTGCGAATGCCAATCCGAAAGACGTGAAGGCCGTCATCACTGCGGCGATCCCGGCACAGCCTGGCCGCAGCCAGACCATCGTCATCGAAGACGCGACCACGAACAGTCTCACGATCCGAGATACCGAAGAGAATGTGCGTTTGTTCTCGAAACTGATCTCATCGCTCGACAAGGATCGTGCTGACGTCGCGATCTACGAGGTAAACAAGACGGACCTTTTGCGTATCGGTAACCAGATCGGCATTTCGCCGGTAAAAGATGCTCCTAACCAATTGAATAACATCGGTGGCTCGAACGCAGGCCAGATCCCGTTCAATACCGGAGCCTTCTCAACGATTGCGACGAACATTGCGACGGGACTGTTGATTCCGTCATCCGTGATCAGTGCATTCCAAAGCAGGGGCAACACCAAGCTTTTGGCATCGACACAGATCCACGCGTTCAATAATGAGGATTCGTCGGCCCGCATCGGTCAACGCGTCCCGGTGCAGACGGCACAGTTCGTGACCGGTGCAAACCAGTCGAATGATGGCGTTGTTTCTAACGTCGTCAATTACGAGCAGGTCGGTTTGACGCTCAAGTTCAAGCCTATTGTGTTCCCGAACCAGGACGTCCAGGTCGCAATGGAGATCGAGTCGAAGGACGTCGCCGCCGGCGGAACATTCGAAAATCCGATCTTCACGGAACGCACGATCAAAGGAACGGCCCGCGTTCAGAACAACAAGACTCTGCTGCTCGCGAGCGTCGCACAGGACGTCGAAAGTAACGGTCGTGCGGGTATTCCGGTTCTGGGTTGGCTCCCGATCATAGGACGCCTTTTCAGCACCCCTGAAAAGAATAATCGCCAGGTCGATATCGTCATCGCAGTGACTCCGCGTGTTATTCGAGCACCCGCGATCCTGCCCGAAGACGAAGTTGAGCGTCCCACGGGAAGTCTCGCGACGCCGACCAGCGGATCGCTCGAGGCGATGATCATCCAGGAAGAGCGTGAAGAGCTGCTTGCAGCCGCACGAAGGTTGCCGACGACGGCCCAGGTACAGCTTCCCGACCGCCCGGCAGAAACTCCGGCTTACGTCCGTTCGGGTGCGGATACAACTGCGTCACCCGCCGTAACGACTCCGCAAACGACCACGGCGGCGAAGCCTGATGGTATGGCGATGAACCTCGTACCGATCGATACGGGCGTGAAGACCCTGCAGATCAAGCCTACTTCGGACACATCAGTTGCTACGCAGCCTGTTGCTGCGACGGCCCCGGAAGTCGAGCTAAGTCTCGGAGCGAATCTGCCCGACATGAAGGCCGGCGAGAAAATCAAGATCCCGGTGATGGTCAGGAGCAGCGGACAATTTCGGTCGGCAGTCCTTGGCCTGAGGTTCGACGATAAGAAATTGGCCGTACGCTCGGTAAGCTTTGGCGACATCTTTGGCGGAGCTCTTGCGAACACATCGGTCGCTCCGTTCCTGAATCAGGGTGGAAAGATGTTCGTCTCGCTTTCGGCCGCCGACAAGGACCTTTCCGCGACGCACGGTGTGCTCGCCTTCGTCGAGATCGAAGCTCTTGCCAACGGAAAACCCGAGATCGTTCTTGAAAAGGACGTTCTGAATTTTCTCGCAGCGGACGGAAAGAATTTCTCTGTGAAATTTTAGTTTGGTGTTTTTAGGGTGAAGATCCTGTCGAAACAATCCAGTGGGTTCACTTTATTCGAGTTGGTCGTTACGCTGACCGTCCTCGGAGTCCTCGTGATGGGGACTGTTCCGCTCGCGCAGAATGCGGTAAAACGGCAGCGTGAGTTGCGGCTTCGCGAGACGCTCAGGCAGATCCGTGGCGCGATCGACGAGTTCAAGCGAGACACGCTCGGAGCCTGCCCGGCCGGCGCCGTCAGTACTTCGAATTTTACAGACCGGCGTAACCGCAATAGTGGTGCCCAGACCGACCCACGAAGCCGCGTCGTGATCGACGACTGTACGATCTTCACAACGGAGAATCTCGACAGATATCCGCCCGATCTTGAAACACTCGTAAACGGCGTGAAGGTCCGGCAGCGTGGTTTGAACGTCAACAGCTCGGGTGGGGTTTTCGGTTCTGAAGACGCGACCGAGCTGAATAACAACGAAGAGGTCGTCAAGTACTACCTGAGAGAAATGCCCGTCGATCCGATGACGGGCGAATCCGATTGGAAGTTTCGGTCGTCTTATCAGGAAGCGGGATCCGAGAGTTGGGATGAGATAAACGTATTCGATGTTCGGTCGTCATCCGACGGCGAAGGTCTTAATGGAGAGAAGTACAGTGACTGGTAAGCGCATTTGGGGTTTGGGATTTGGGATTTCGGATTTGGGATTGTCGCGCGAGTGTCGACGTTCATCTGCTAATGGAATCCAAAATCCAAAATCCAAAATCCAAAACAGCCAAAGGGGCTTTTCTCTTCTCGAGCTGATGATCGCGATGTTTATCCTGATCATTCTTCTCTCGGTGGCATTTCCAACGTACCAGCGAACGATCCAGCAGGGCCGTGAGACGGTTCTCAGGGAGAACCTCTGGCAGATGCGTCGCGCGATCGACCAGTTCACAGCCGACAAGGGCAAGCTTCCCAAATCGCTCGACGAGCTTGTCGAATCACAGTATCTGCGGGAGAAGCCGATCGACCCGATCCTTGAGGAAAACGACAAGTGGAATGAGATTCAGGGCGAAGATCCGTTTTCGCCGGACAAGGAACAGGGACTCAAGGACGTGAAAAGCTCGGCTGAAGGCGAAGGGATCGACGGCAAGCCTTACAAAGATTATTAATGCTATCAGTTTTGACCGAACCTAATTACCCGAAGGCTGCGATCGGGCTCGAACGCGACGCTGTAACGGCTATCGCTCTTGAACGCGAAGGCCGTGGACGTTTTGGCGTACGCCAGGCCGCGACGATCGAGCTTCCGTCAAACCTCCTGACACCCAGCTTTCTCGAACGCAATATCGCCAGTCCCGAGCAGCTTCGCGTCCTGCTGGAGGAAGCCGTCGTCTCGGCCGGATTGATGAGCCAGCGAAGCTGGTCGGTTTCACTTCCGAGCAATACGGCACGCACCGCGATCCTGACACTTGATAACGGCACGGCTGGAAAAGGCGAAACGGAAGAGATCCTCGACTGGAAAGCTGAGCAAAGTTTCGGTGCTCCGGCGGGCGAGCTGCGGATCACGCGCAATAAGATCTCGAGCGATCGCGAGGGCCGGTCCCGTTACTTCGCTACTGCGGTGAAGCTTTCGGTCATAGATGAGTACGAGACGATATTCGAAAGCCTGGGGTGGACCGCCGGGCTGATCCTGCCACGGGCTGTGAGCGAGACAAAATGGCTGATGGGAAATGAGAGGCCGATCGACTCGCTCTTGCTGAGTTCCCAGAACGATGGATTTACGGCGATGCTTCTCCGGGGCGACGAGCCCGCGGTGGTACGTAACGTTACCTGCTCAAAGAACGAATGCGACGATGAGGTCTATCGCCTCTTGATGTTCTATAACGATCGTTTCTCCGACCCGAAGACCGGTGGGCTCCTCGAGAATATCCTGGTGATCGGTAAAGACCTCGTTCCCGCCAAGATCCGAGAGATCTCGGCGGAAGCTTTGGGGAAGACGCTGCGCATCCTGCGGCCGGAGGACGTCGGATTGAGTGTGCCGGCCGGAAGCCTTAGCTTCGACGATCTCGCCGCTCCGGCAGGTCTTGCATCCTACGGCTGGCGCTGAACCTAATCCGATGACCAAGTAAACCAAAGTTCGCCCCGACAGAAACCTCGTCGGGGCTTTTGCTCTGCGAAACATTTTCGCTGAGAATACCGTATAACCCAGGCATCATGGCGACATCCGCGGCTGCACTACACAATTCGAAAGAACTCTCCGACCTCGATCTCATCGCTTCGGCGATAAAGGGACGCGAGGACGGCTTCGAGGGCCTGGTGCGTCGGTACCAGCGCCCGATCACGAGCTACATCTTTCGTATGCTCGGTGATTATGAAGCGTCGCTCGACGTTTCGCAGGAAGTTTTCATCAAGGTCTACAACTCACTTTCCCGATACAGTTCCGAATACAAGTTCTCGACCTGGCTATATCGCATCGCTCATAACGCGGCGATCGATCACATGCGCCGGAATTCGGTAAGCCAGCAAAGCCTCGAAACCGAAAACGCCGACGGTGCGTATCAACTCCAGATCGAATGTCCCAAGCCGTCACCCGAACAGGATCGCGAACGCAGCGAATGGCGAACGCAGATCGAGACGGTTGTGAAATGTTTGCCGGCCGCTTACCGGGAGCTGATCCTCTTGCGACATGCGCAGGACCTCAGTTACGACGAAATAGCTGAGGTGACGGGGCTGCCGCTTGGCACGGTTAAGAACCGATTGTTCCGGGCTCGGGAAATGATGCGCGAGATCTTTATCGAACGGGGATTCACAGGTATTTGAGTAACGTTATGAACTACGACTTGCAATACCGGCCGCACGCGGCACTCCAGACCCAGGACGAGCGTCAGATGGGGCTCTTTTTGCATCTGTCTCAACTGGCGAATGTGCTGTTCTTCCCGCTGGGTATCATCGCTCCGGTAGTGATCTGGCAATTGAAAAAGGACCAGATCCCGGCACTCGATGCACATGGCAAGATGGTCGTGAACTGGATGCTTTCGTCGATCATTTACGGGTTTGTCAGCATTATCCTTATCTTCGTTTTTCTGATAGGGCTGATACCGCTGATCGGCCTGATCATTGCAGGCATCGCGTTTCCGGTGATCGGAGCCTTGAAAGCGAACAACGGTGAGCTGTGGGAGTATCCGCTGACGATCAAGTTTCTGAAATAAGTTGAATGGAGCGAGCAGAAAGTACAGATCAGGTTGGTTGTCCTTCGCCGGAGATCTCGGCGTATCTCGATGGCGAGCTGTCGCCGGAGGCCGAGCTGACCCTCGAAGGACACCTCGCGCACTGCCGCATATGCACGGATGATCTGAACCTGCAGAAAGGATTTCTTAACGCACTCGATCTCTCACTCGAAGAGGACGATCAGATAGACCTCCCCGCTAATTTCGCGAAGTCGGTCGTCGCTAACGTGGAGAGCCGCGTCACGGGCCTGCGTAAACGAAATGAGCGCCGCAATGCGGCGTTTATCGTTCTGGCGCTGCTTGTTTTTTCGATCTTCGCGCTTGGCGGCAACGCCGAACGGGCTATCGCGACAAGCGTATCCGTCGCCGAGAAATTGTTTGCGGTCGTTGCGGCCGTCGGGCATTTTGTCTATGACGTCGCTCTCGGTTGCGCCATCGTTCTTCGTTCGCTTGTATCGAGCCTGCTGCTTGGCTCGGCGACCGGCGGCTTCGTCTTCATACTCATTCTCGTCCTGTCGCTTTGGTTTTTTTCGCGGCTGCTCGTACGTTTCGATCGCACATAGCTCGACCACGATAGCTTCAAAGTGACCTACACGATTTCCTCATCACTGGACCCGGTCGACGCCCTTCGATTCAAGTTGAAGGTTCTTTTCGCCGCCCTCATCGTCATACTCGGCGCTGCACTCATCTCATTCGCACAAATCTCGGTCTCGCCGGCCGACGCAACGGTAACGGTGGACGACGCTCCCGACATGGAGGTCTTCGCATACGGCAAGACCGTGATAGTAAAGCAGCGGGCGAAAGGTGTTCTCGCATTCGGCGGTGATGTGATCGTCGAGGGAAGAGTATCGGGTGATGTGGCGGCGGTCGGCGGATCGGTGATCCAAAAGGAAGGCGCTTACATTGGCGGTGACGTCATTATCCTCGGCGGCAGGTACAAACCCGAATCGGCGAATCCTCTGCGTGAAGAAGGTAAAGAGACGATAATGTATGCCGGCTACGAAGAAGAGCTTCGTGAGCTTTCGCATAATCCGGTTTCGATTTTCTCGCCGCACTTCACTCTCGCGTTTGTTGCGCAAAGGATCTTATCGGTCTTGTTCTGGTTCGCGGTCTCGATGGGACTTGCGACGATCGCACCCGGTGCGGTGAGCCGCGCGACGGCTCGATTCCAGCTTTCCACGGTCCGAGTGATCGCCATCGGCGTGGCAGCATTTGTTGCGACGACCGTCTGCGTGATCGGCAGCATGAGCGTGCTTCCCAATTACCTAAGCGCGATCTTTAGCCTGATGGCGTTCGTTTTGATGCTCCTGGCTTATGTTTTTGGGCGAGTTGCCCTGAACGTAAGTGTCGGCAAGCTGATCCACAAACGTGTCCTGGGTCAGCGAACTCAGTCTGAGGCGCTGACTATCTTGATCGGTGTCGTCGCGTGGACACTTCTGCTCTCAATCCCTTACGTTTGGACCCTCGCCTTATTTGTCCTGTTCGCCTCAGGGCTCGGGCTCGTGCTCACGGCCCGATCACAGCGTACATGGCAGACGCCCTAAGATTGTAAGTCCTCACCTGACAAAACTTTACAATTTAATCAATAACCGCGCTCATCGAATCCACGTCTTAAATTGTTTGGCAACCTTCCTTTGGCTGCCGCGTATCAACTATATTGTAAGTGTGTGGTTTATGAAGATTAAGAACATCATTGCGACCCTGCTCATCGCGGCATTTCTTGGAGCTGTTTCGCATACCTTCGCACAGACAGCGGCAGTAAAGCCGTCGGTTGCGACGGGCGACGTCACGACGATCGACGCCGCCAAGATCGTATTGCAGACAAAGGACGGAGCTCTCGATGTGCTTTTGTCCGACAAGACCGAATACAAGCGTGTGCCGCCCGAGAACCCGTCGCTGAAGGCGGCGGTCGCGGCGGCGTTTTCCGATATTGGTCCTGGTGACAAACTGCTCGTGACCGGAATCCTTTCCGACGATAAGAAGAGTCTGCCTGCACGTGCCGTGTATTTGATGACGAAGTCCGATCTCGCCCAGCGCGATGCGAAGGAGAGCGAGAAATGGAAGACCCGCGGGATATCGGGCCGTGTTGCCGCGGTCGATCAAACCACTAACCAGATCAAGATAGACGTTCGCGGGCTTGCGAATACGACGACGGTCGTGTTGACCCCGAAGGAAGGTGCGAAGCTGCTTCGCTACGCTCCGAACTCGGTAAAGTTCAGCGAAGCGAAAGTGAGTTCGATCTCTGAGATCCAGGCCGGCGACATGCTCCGTGCAGTCGGTGACAGAAGCGCCGACGGCGCGAGCTTCGCCGCTGAAGAGATCGTCACCGGCGCATTTCGGACGGTGGCCGGAACGGTCAAGACGGTCGATGTCGCAAAGAACGAGGTCGTGATCACAGATGCGCAGACGAAAAAGGATCTGACAGTACAACTCGGATCGGCTTCGGTACTGAAGCGATTTCCGGAAGAGATGGCACAACGTCTTGCCGGTTTTCAGGCGGGACCGGCGGGTGGACGTCCCGGCGGCGGACCTCCGCCGGCAGGAGCAGCGACCAGACCGCAGGGAGCTCCTGCGAACGGCGGTGCAGGTCAACCTGGGGGCGGACGACCCGGCGGTGCGGGGCCTCGAGGCGGGATCGATGACATGCTCGAGCGCTTTCCTGATATAACCGCCGCCGATCTTAAGGTCGGCGACGTGATCGCGGTCTCAAGTACCAGGACGAGCGACCTCGATCGCATTACCGCGATCAAGCTCCTCGCCGGTATCGAGCCGTTCCTCCGTGTGGCCCAGGCCCAGGCAGCCGCGGGTGGCCAGCGAGGCGGGCAAGGATCTTTGAGCCTGGATATTCCGGGCCTGGACGGTTTTGGCGGGCCGTAATATTTCGCTGTTTCCGTCGTTTATCTTAAGGGGTCTTTTCTCCCTGTATCGAAATGAAGAATTTAATAAAGTCGGTAATATTTACATTTTTATTTTGTGTGTCTGCATTTGCGCAGCAGCCCGGCAGCATTGGCGGCCAGGTGCAGGACACATTGGGCGCGGTTGTGGTGGGAGCTACGGTGACGGCGGTAAGTGCCGACGGTACCCAGAAATCCGCGACAAGCAATGAACGCGGAGAGTTTGCGATCACCGGCCTCGCTCCCGGAAAGTACACGGTTCGTGTAACAGCGCCGAATTTCGCGCTCTACGAGAACACCGAGGTCGAGATAGGGGCCGGGCGTCGGGAAGAGCTGGTCATTCCGTTAACGGTTGAGGGCGTGGAGGAACAAGTCGATGTCGCCAGCAGTGAAGGCGTATCGACCGATCCGCAGAACAACGCAGGTGCGACTGTTTTGAGGGAGCAGGATCTTGAGGCGCTGCCTGATGATCCGGACGAGCTCGAGGCTGCGCTGCAGGCGCTGGCGGGCCCGTCCTCAGGCCCGAACGGCGGGCAGATCTACATCGACGGGTTCACCGGCGGACGCCTGCCTCCGAAGGAGGCGATCCGTGAGATCCGTATCAACCAGAATCCGTTCTCGGCCGAGTACGACCGTCTGGGTTTTGGCCGTATCGAGATCCTTACCAAGCCGGGTGCCGACAAGTTTCGCGGCAATGCGTTCTTCAACTTCAATGACGAAAGTTTGAACTCGCGAAACCCATTCGCCCTGAACCGAGCTGCGAACCAGCTCCGATTCTTTGGCGGTAATGTTTCGGGTCCGTTGCAGAAAGGGAAGTCGTCTTACTTTTTCGACATCAACAATCGCGACGTCGACAACAATGCCGTCGTGAACGCCATCATTCTGGATCCGGCGCTTAACCCGGTCACCTTCCAACAGGAGTTCCAGGTCCCGAACCGACGCTTCACCTTTAGTCCGCGATTCGACTTTGCCCTAAATGACAAGAACACGCTGGTCGCCAGGTACAGCTTTGGACGATCGAGCGTGGACAACCAGGGGATCGGTAACCTCTCGCTGCCGACGCGGGCATACAGCACAAAGAATGTCGAGCATGAGATTCGTCTCACCGAGACGATGATCATCAATCCGACCACTATTAACGAAACGCGGTTCGAGTATGACTGGGAGAAGCGCGAACAGACAGGCGACAATTCGATCCCGACCATCAGTGTTGCTGACGCTTTTACCGGCGGCGGCGCTCAGATCGGACTCAGCTTTAATGAGGCGAACACCTGGGAGTTGCAGAATTATACGACTACCTCTATCGGAAAGAACTCGGCGCACGCGCTCAAGTTCGGCATCCGGCTTCGCGGGATAAGTCTCACCGACAGGTCCGAGAATAATTTCGGCGGCACATTTTCGTTCCCTGGTATAGCCGAGCGACGAATACCGGAGGGATGCGAACCGGGTGTTGATGATCCGTGCCAGGTGATACCGGCGGTGACCCCGCTGAATCAGTATCGCAATGAGATCCTTGGCGTCGTTGATCCGCTTTATAACTTCAATCCGACGCAGTTTCGGATCACTGTCGGCGATGCCGAAGAAAAAGTTTCCAGAACAGATCTCGGACTTTTCATCACTGACGATTGGCGTGTGAATCAGGGCCTCACGCTTAGCTTTGGTTTGCGGTACGAGAATCAGACGAACGTCAGTGACAACTTCAACCTGGGTCCTCGATTCTCGTTCGCATGGTCGCCGGGCGCTGGCGGAGCTCGCGCCCCGAAGACAGTCTTCCGCGGCGGGTTCGGAATGTTCTACGAGCGGTTCAGCGAGAATTTGACTCTGCAGGCGCTTCGCTTCGGTGGGGACGGCCAACTTGATCTGATCGTGAGTGCGAACGAGACCGATCCGGTGAGACGAGCGGCGGCTCTTACTCTCTTGCAGCAGCCGGTGTTCACGGTCGACGGTGTGACGGGTGTTCCGACGGCGCAGCAGATCCTGGAAGCACTTCCGCAGTCGAACACGTTGCGGACGATCTCATCCGAGCTGAAGATCCCGGTGATGTCGCAGTGGGCACTT
>CAMLKY010000017.1 GCA_946480545.1 uncultured Acidobacteriota bacterium | reverse complement strand
CGTCTGGATCTGATCGACGACACCCGAAAGATATACGAAGTGGGTGAAATCTGTGTCGAGCCAGGTTGCGACAAAGCCGAAAATGCCAAAGAGCAGGAACGTGACCGTCGATACAGCCATGTATCTCCAGTTACGCCGGAACGTGCGCGGAAAATCGGCCCCGAAAAAGCGCCGCACGATCCCCGTGCCCTCCCCCTCGGCACGGTAGATCTTTCCGTGGGCACGTATTACAAGGCTGTTCAGATAATTGATGAGTTTCGGATCTCGGGTCTCGGCACGGGCGATCGCCAGGTCTGCCGCCGTGCGACGGTATAGTTCCCCAAACTCGCGGACCTCCATCCTCGATAAACCGCGAAGGGACGTCCCCTGAAGCAGGCCGAGCAGATCCTCGAGCCGCTGCCAGTTGTCCTTACGTTCGTCGATAAAGCGATTCATCTCGATTTTGGATTTTAGATTTTGGATTTTGGATTAGCAAGAAGAGACGCCGAGACGCAGAGGAATAACCATTGGTGGCACGACTAGGCGGAAGGCTTGTTCAGTGATCCACTCCGCGTCTCGGCGTCTCTGCGGTGATGACACCTTCTTGCTAATCCAAAATCCAAAATCTAAAATCCAAAATCAGACAGTGTCGGAAGAGGTCAAGAAATATCACGAAGAGGATGCGATCGGGAAGACGTACGATCTACGCGTCGCTCTGCGGCTCGCGCGATACCTCAAACCTTACTGGAAAACGGCCGCTGTCGCTCTCGTCCTGACTCTGCTGACAAACATCCTCGTCAGCACTCAGCCGTACTTCACGAAGGTTGCCGTCGATGATTTCATTACGCCCCGGACGACCGACGGCGTATGGCTGTTCGCCCTTGCGTTCTTCGGCGTATTTCTCTTTAGATTCATCTTCTCTTACATCCAGGAAGTTCTGCTGAACCATGTCGGTCAGCGGGTGATGTTCGACCTTCGGACCGAGATCTTCACCAAATTGCAACGGCAGGAGGTCGCATACTACGACCGTTATCCTGTCGGCCGCATCATCACGCGGCTTACGTCGGACGTCGACGCACTGAACGAATTGTTCACTTCAGGCGTCATCGATGTCCTCGGGGATCTGGTCATCATCATCGCGATCATCGGCATGATGTTCTGGCTGGATTGGAAGCTGGCCCTTGTGTCGCTGATCACCGTGCCGCTTCTTTTCGCCTGTACGAACTGGTTTCGCAAGCACGCTCGCACTGGATTCGACAGAGTTCGAACGCGCAATGCGCGACTGAATGCTTTCCTGCAGGAGTATATCTCGGGCGCCCAGACCGTTCAGTTGATGAACGCCGAAGCAAAGGCCCAGCGCCGGTTTCGCGAGATCAACGATGATTACCGGCAGGCGAATATCGAGACGATCTATTACTACTCGGTCTTCTACCCGCTTGTAGATTTCATCGGTTCGGTCGGTATCGCGCTCGTCATCTTCTTTTTCGGGTACGAGTACTTGAGCGGCTTGTCCACGGCTGGACAAGCACTGACGGTCGGGATACTCGCATCGTTCATCCAGTACTCGCTGCAACTGTTCCAGCCGATTCGCGATCTGTCCGACAAATTCAATGTGCTTCAGGCGGCGATCGTCGCATCGCACAGGATCTTTATCCTTCTTGATCTGGAGATCGACATCAAGAGCCCGCCCAATCCAAAGAAGTCGGGCCGCGCCCGCGGCGAGATCGAATTTCGAAATGTCTGGTTCGCCTACAAAGAGAACGATTGGGTCCTCAAGGATGTGTCGTTCAAGATGAACATCGGCGAGAGCGTCGCACTGGTAGGGGCGACGGGATCAGGCAAGACGACGGTGACGAATCTGCTGATGCGTTTCTACGATGTTCAGCAAGGAAAGATCCTGCTGGACGGCGTCGACCTGCGCGAGTGGGACCTGCACGATCTCAGGTCGAACTTTGCCGTCGTGCTGCAGGATGTGTTCCTGTTCAGCGGTTCGGTCGAGAACAATATCCGGTTGGGGAACCGCCGGATAGACCCCGGGAAGATAAGGTGGGCGGCAAAGGAAGTAAGGGCACACGACTTCATCGAACACCTCAACGGCGGTTACGATTTTGAGCTCCGGGAGCGAGGTGCGGGTCTCTCGGTCGGGCAAAAGCAACTGATCTCATTTGCACGCGCGTTGGCGTTCGACCCAACGATCCTGATACTCGATGAAGCTACGAGCTCGATCGATACCGAGACCGAGCAGCTTATCCAGCAGGCCGTCGACCGGGTAATGGAAGAGCGGACTTCGCTGGTCGTCGCCCATCGACTCTCGACTATCCAAAAGTGCGATCGGATTCTCGTGTTCCATCACGGCGAGCTGCGCGAATCCGGCACCCACAATGAGCTACTGCTCGCACGCGGCCTCTATTGGCGGCTTTATCAATTACAGTATTCCGACGAGAAGCTGCACGTATCGCGGCCCGATCATTTGACGACCGACCTCTCTGCCGAATCGGGCTTAACGTGAGTTTTTACCGGGTCTCAACCCGCGGCTGTTGTCGGTGAAGCCTTTCTCCTATAATAGGTTGATAAATTATGCAGGCGGGCCCTTCAAACGACGAGACCATTCAGCGCTTCGAATCGCAGATCGATGATCTTTTCGCTCGTGGACACGAGACCGCTCCGAATCTCGGCGTTACGCTTGAGATGTTCAAGGCGTCGGTCACGCGCAGCCTGGCGCGCTTCCTGCAGTCGTCGGATACGCCGGCCGCAGATTCTGAGACGACCGAGTTTCTCAATCAGCTTCAGATCGACGATCTGTTTCTCGCCCTCGGATGCGCCGCTGGAAACGAGCGGGCGTGGTGGGAGTTTGACCAGCAGCATCGAGCGCATCTTGAGCGGGTTGCGCACCAATTAGCGAAGACCGATGTCGACGCCCACGAGGTGATCGATTGCGTATACGTCGAGCTTTACGGCACGCGTGTCGTAGATGGTGAACGAGTCTCCAAGTTTGCGACATACAGCGGTCGGGGCAGCCTCCGCGGGTGGTTGAGGACCGTTATCTGGCACTCGCTTGTCGATCTTCACCGCGCGAGTCATGACGAGCTGTCATTGGACGAGCTGACGGAGAACGTAGGCGAGGGTGCGGTGCAAGCCACGTTTGCCCTTCCTTCGTCCGGCGGCGAGCGAGCGATGATAGATGACATCGCACGTGACAGATACCGCACGCACACCTTGTCGGCGATCGAAGCCGCATTTACATCGCTCGAAGATCACGAAAAGCTCTTGCTGCTCTATTATCACAACGACCAGCTTCGCCTTCGTGAGATCGCCGCCCTTGTCGAGCAGGACGGATCGCCTCTGCAGCGCTGGTTCCAGAGGCGGGCCGCTGGAGGAAAAACCGGGGGACGCATCCACGAATCGACCGTGATGCGCTGGCTCGAGAAGAGTTACGCAAAGATACTGACTTTATTCAAAACTGAGTTATCTGCGCGATATGGCCTTGGGCCGGACGAAGTAGAGATCTGCCTCGAGCTTGCCACCGAAGACCTCGCGGACAAGAGCCTTTTTACCGGGCTGATGGCAGATCAGATGCCGCAAAAATGAGGAGAATCCGGATAAATTGCTCGCGGTTATGCAAATTTCGCGTGTCGTCGCGTCTGTAATGGTGAGGAGGCGGTAGCAAATGAACAACATAGAACAGAAAGGTGCAGAAGACGCGAGGATCCAGGGTTTACTCGATCATTATCTGTCCTTTCGCTCATCGCTCAAGAGTTCGGTCGGTGAGACGAGCGTGCATCTGGACGAAGATTCGCTCGCAGCATTCGTCGAAGGAAGCCTGATGGAACGCGAGGAAGGCCCCCTCGTCAGACATTTGGTCGACTGCGGATTCTGTCGAAACAAGACTGCCGAGCTTCTGACGCTGAGTCTCGAGCTTGCGACGACTGAAGAGGCATCTGCCCCGGTAATGTCACCCGAGCCGTCCAGGATCTCGGAAGTTCTGAGCGGTTTGCTATCAAAGATATTCGGATCGGCCGATCAAGCTGTTTTTGCCCATAACGAGGAAGAAGACGAAAAGAAGGACGAGCCGGATAGCGATAAAGAGAAGAACTAAACCACACCTGCTCCTCGATTTCCCCAAAGAAGAAAAGACCCCCGAGCCGTCGGAGTTCGGGGGTCTTTTCTTTCGTCAGGGCTTTAATTTCCGCGGTTGTTACACATTGGGCATCGGCTGAGGTTATAATCCGAGTATTGGGTTTACAGATATATGCAGACGGGAGATTGCACCCAAAAGCAAGATGACTGCGGTACGAAGCCGCCGATATCCGTCGAGAAGGTTGCCACCGCAAAACTTCCCACCACGCGGGGCGACTTTTCGATAGCCGGCTACCGGTCGCTTACCAGCGACGAAGAATTCGTGGTGCTCATCAAAGGTGAGATGGACCCGGATGTTCCCACGCTCGTCAGGATCCATTCGCAGTGCCTGACCGGCGATGTGTTCGGCTCGATCAAGTGCGACTGCGGGCCGCAACTGCACCGCGCAATGGAGCTTATCGAAGCCGAAGGCCGCGGAGCGATCGTTTACCAGCAGCAGGAAGGCCGGGGTATTGGAATTCTGAACAAGATCCGGGCCTACGCATTACAGGACCAGGGCGCTGACACGGTCGAGGCAAATGAAAAGTTGGGTTTTGCGATCGACGCGCGTCAATATCAGCAGTGTGCCGAGATCCTTTTCGACCTCGGGCTCTGCAAGGTCCGCGTGATCTCAAATAATCCTGATAAACTCAATGCTTTGGAGGAAGCGGGGCTTCGGATAGTCGAGCGGATTCCGATCGAGATAAAGACCGAGCAGCCCGCCGCCCACTACCTCAAGACGAAGAAAGAAAAGCTGGGTCATTTGCTCAATTTTTAGCCTATTCAACTTTTCCGTCTAGTATTCATAAATTTGGACGTTTCCATCCTTGCAGAACTCGCATTTTTGACTCGAAATTAATAAATAATTACACTTAGGCCACTATCCCCTGAGGGCATAGCAGTTGCCTAAATCCCGGTGGATGTAAATATAGAACCGGGAGTCCTTCCTTGTTTCTGTTTGCATAATCTTTAGAAAGGAAATATCTGAAGCATGAAAAAGAATATTAAATTTTTCGCGTTGGCTATTTTCGCAGTCCTCTCCTTGTTTTTTGTGACTGCGACAATGGCTCAGACGACTACGACGGGAAATGTGGAGGGAACGGTTACGGACGTTAATGGCGCCGTCGTTCCCAACGCAGCTCTTACGTTGAGCGGTCCTAATCTGCTTCGGGCGCAAACGACCACTTCGGGACCTGACGGAACCTATCGATTCCAGTCAGTTCCGCCGGGACGCTACACACTTGAAGTAGCGGCCGCCGCTGGTTTTGCCGCCTACAGGCAGGAAAATATCGAGGTCAACCTCGGCCGCGCAACATCCGCCGATGTTCAAGTTAGACCGGCGGGTGCTACCGAAACGGTAGACGTTGTCGCTTCGGCTGAGATCGACCAAACAACCAATACTACGGGATCCAACGTGTCGACGGAGTTCTTCTCGAACATTCCGACTTCGCGTACCGTTCAGGGCCTGTACACGATCGCTCCGACCGTTACCCGGTCAGGTCTTCGTGACGCATCGGGCCGTGACCGCGACCCGTCCGTTGCCGGATCTTCGGGTCCGGAGAACAGCTACATTCTCGACGGTGTGAACACGACCGACCCGGCTTTCGGTGGCGGTGGTGCTAACCTTCCGTTCGAGTTCGTCCAGGAAGTCGAGATCAAGACCGGTAGCTACGGTGCTGACCAGGGTCTTTCGACCGGCGGTGTGTTCAACGTGATCACCAAGTCGGGTACGAACGAATTCCGCGGCGAGGTTTTCGCTTACGGTAACCCCAGCAGCTTCGTGCGTGAGACCAAGAACTTCCCGTTCACGGGTCTTGCTCCGAACGGCTTCTCGGAAGTTGATGCCGGTGCTACCCTCGGTGGTCCGATCATCAAGAACCGTCTTACGTTCTTTGCGGCGTTCAACCCGCAATTCCGTACCAACAACTATCTGACCCAAACTCTGCGTCAGGAAGTGGAAGGTAAGATCCGGACACCGTTCTACTCAGGCAAACTTACCTGGAGTATCAACAACAACAATACGTTCACGGCTTCGACCTTTGGTGATTTCACCAAGGAAGAAGGCCACCTGTTCGCTGGTTCGGGCTTTGGTGCGAACCTGGACAGCTTTGCCGGAATTCGTGAGACCGGCGGTCATAACTATGCATTCCGACTGAACTCGAACATCGGCCAGAATCACATTGGCGAGTTCTCGTTCGGTCTTCACTATCAGAGAAACAACGTCATTCCGGAAGCTTCGGTTGCTGATGTTGCTCTGATCACTGACAACTTCGCGATCCTTCGTGCTGACGGTTCGATCGCTCCGGTCACCCAGTCGGGTGTCACCGGTGCTGCATCGGTTGGCTTTGTCGACTTCGTGTTCGCGCCGGGCGGCACACTTGCCAGAAACTTCGTCCGCGACGGTTTTGGTCTTTTCCAGAACCAGAGCCGCGATCGCTGGGAAGCTGCTGCACGTATGCAGAGCATCTGGGGCAAGCACTCGTTCAAGTACGGTTTCGAGTTCTATCGTAACCAGTACGACATCGATCAAAGATCGACAGGTCCGAGCCGCGTCTATGCTAACCCGCTGAACGTTCCCCCGGTTCCGGGATCGAACGATCTCGACAACCGTTCGGTTAACGGTTTCCGCGTGACGAACAACTTCATCGTTTGTACGACGCGTGTTATCGGCGGTGTTGGAACAGTTGTCTGCCCGAACGTCACAGCGATGAATAACTTCAACGCTTTGCCGGTCGCGCAGCGTCCGGCCGGCTTCACGGCTAATGCTGTTTGTACGACTGCAGCCGGTGCAACCTGCCTGGCTCCGGTTGCAAACTTGACGGAAACTGAGATCAACAGCAATCCGTTCCTTATCCGCGCGAGCACCCGTGTTCGTGACTTCCAGCTGGTTGCTCAGACGTCAACCGACGTCGAGAGCTTCTACATTCAGGACGACTGGCGTGTGATGAAGAACCTTCAGTTCAACATCGGTGCACGTTGGGATCTCCAACAGCTGTCGGGCAACGAAGGTCATTACTTCTCGCTCAACAACATGTGGGATACCCTCCAGCCGCGTCTCGGCGTGATCTATGATCCGTGGGGAGAAGGCAAGGGTAAGTTCTTCATCAATTACGCACGTTACATCGAGACGCCGATTCCGCTGGACATCAACGTTCGCGCGGGCAGCAACAACACACAGACCGACAAGAACTTCAACGTCAACACGTTGAATGCTCCGGCGAGTGCGACCGTTGCTTCCGGGTTCTCGACTCGTAACCTCGGTGCACACTCGACACCGATCGATCGTGGCCTCAAGCCGCAGTCGGTTAACGAGTTCACCGCGGGCTTTGAGTATGAAGTCATGCGTAATCTCGCACTGGGTATCCGCGGCATCTATCGTCCGCAGGGCTCGGTGATCGAGGACGGATCGTTCGACGATGGTACGAACTACTTCATCTTCAATCCGGGCGAGATCGTTCCTCCGACAGGAACGCTTCCGGGCAACACCGAGTACATCGCAGGCCTTCCGCCGTGCGTTGATTCGGATGACGATGGCGACCAGACTGATGAGCCTGGATTCGGTTTCACCTGCGGTGGAATCGGTTCACACTTCGGTCGTGCACGCCGCTTCTACCGTGCTCTCGAGTTCACCGCGAACCGCCGTTTTGCTGACAACTATGCATTCACGGCTTCGTACGTATACTCGAGCCTGATCGGTAACTATGAAGGTCTCTTCCGCAACGATAACGGCCAGTCGGATCCGAACATCACTTCGCTGTTCGACCTCGTTAGCTTGCTCGAGAACCTGTATGGACGTCTTCCGAATGACCGTCCGCACCAGTTCAAGTTCAACGGCACCTATCAGACTCCCTGGAGGCTGACGCTGTCGGGTAACTTCTACATTCAGTCGGGTACTCCGTTCAACCAGTTGATTCCGCACTTCCTGTATGGAAACAACGAAGGTTTCGCGGTTCCCCGCGGTACGGCGATCGTTCCGGATAACTCGGAAGTCAACGGCAACGGTGGTGTCTCGAGTGCAATCGGCACGAACCGTACGCCGACGACCTGGAACCTGGACCTCGGTGTTTACTATCCGATCCGGTTCTCGGAAAACATGCAGCTCAAGCTCACTGCTGACTGGTTCAACGTAACCAACACGCAGAGAGCGATCACGCTTGACCAGACCTACCAGATCACTAGTGGTGTGGCTGGTGTGGCTCCGGTGACCAACCCCTTCTGGGGTACCGGTGCTATTTTCCAATATCCTTCGGCCGTGAGACTCGGTGCGAAGTTCTCGTTCTAAGTTTCGTTTGATCCTTAGAATCTTGTTTCGGGGAGAGTTCGCTCTCCCCGATTTTTTTGTGCTTTTCGCAACGTTTTCTGGTAAGCTGATTCAAATTTCAAAACTGGAGAGCTGCTATGCGTTCACAGAAACTTTTCGCCCTTAGTGTCGTTCTGGCGATGGTTGCGGTGTCCTCTGTTTTCGGCCAGAGTCGAACCAATTCGTCCGGGACAGGAGGCCTGCATGTGATCCAGGGTCGCGTGTATCTGCCGAACGGAAAAGGCCCTGACTCACCCGTGAAGGTCGAATTGCAGAGCAGCAACTGGCCGACGCTGAGCGTGCAGTCGGACCAGAGTGGCGGCTTCAGTTTTCGTGGCCTTGCACCTGGCAATTACCAGGTCGTAGTAAACGCCGGCGAAGGCTTTGAGATAGCCCGAGAGTACATAACGATCGATGCCGAGGTACAGCTCAACAAGACCTTCGCCCGTTCGACGACAAAGACATTCACCGTCCCACTTCACCTCCAACCCAAACGCGGCCAGGTCTACCGAAGCGGTGTAATAAATGCTAAGTGGTCGAATGTTCCGCGCGCCGTTATCGAGCATTATGAGAACGGACTCGAACATGCGAATGCCGGAAAACTCACCGAAGCGATCGGTGAATTTAAGCAGGCCATAGAGCAGCATCGCACGTTTGCTCCGGCTCACACCGAGCTCGGGAAGGTTTACCTCCGGCAAGGTCTGCTCGGCGAAGCTATCGCTTCTTTTCGAACCTCGCTTCAACAAGAGCCGAACGATTTCGATGCTCATCTTCATCTCGGGATCGCGCTCTTGAACAAGATGGACCTGGATGCGGCCGAGAAAGAACTCGTCGAGTCGGCTTACCTGAACCGGCACGCAATGATGCCGCATTACTACCTGGGCGTGCTCTTCATCGAGAAGAAGAACTACGACATCGCCCAAAAGGCGCTTGAAAAGGCAAAAGAGTTAAAGGGCGATCGCGACTATCCGTTGCTGCACCGGTATTTGGGCGGCATCTACGAGGTGAAGAAGCTGAACAAGCAGGCGATCGAGGAACTCGAGATCTATCTTCGACTCAAACCCGACGCAAAGGATGCAGATCGCATCCGAAGAACGATCGCCGATCTCAAGACCAAACAAAGCTAAAGAATGCCATCATCCGAGCGGATCTACCGCGATTCGGTTCATAACATCATTCGTCTGAGGACCGATTCGCCTGAAGGTGCGCTTATTGCGCGTCTTGTCGATTCGTCCGAGTTTCAACGTCTCCGCCGCATCCGCCAACTCGGGCTCGCTCACTTCGCGTATCAGGCCGCCGAGCACTCACGATTCACGCACAGTCTCGGAGCCTTCCATCTCGCCACACGGATACTCGCAAAGCTCAACAACAGCTACCAGATCTCGCCCGAGGACCAGACCGCTGTCCGAGCCGCGGCCCTCTTGCACGATGTCGGTCACGGCGCGTTCTCGCATGTGCTCGAAACGATCCTCGGCTTTCATCACGAAGACTTCACTATCGAAGCCGTGCTGAGCGATGAGACTGAAATGGGCCAACTGCTTCGATCGTATTCGCCGGAGCTGGCCGCGAGAGTCGCCGATATCATTCGCGGTAACTTCCGGCCGATGGCGCTGGCGCAGCTCGTATCGTCGCAGCTCGACGTTGACCGGATGGATTATCTGCTTCGTGATTCGCTGATGACCGGGGTCAAGTACGGTATTTATGATCTCGAGTGGATCATCAAGTCGATCGAGATCAACGAGACGGATGACCGTCTTTACGTTTCCGCCCGAGGGCTGTACGCCGTTGAGGATTATCTGCAGGCCCGGTACTACATGTTCCGCCAGGTCTACTTTCATCGAACACTTCGGGCTGCTGAAACTATCTTGCAGGCCGTGCTAAGGCGGGCCCTGAAACTCTTTCAAAGCGACCAGCCACTGTGGCATGCGCCCGGAACGGCGTTCGAGAGGATATTGTCCGGGCAGAAACTTTCGCTTCGCGAGCATCTCGATCTGGATGATGCGGATGTCATCTATTACATAAAGCAGTGGCGCCGGTCGAGCGACAAGATACTCGCCGACTTGTCTTCGCGATTTCTCAATCGGCGGCTCTTTAAGGCCTTTGATCTCGACATGCCTGAAGATCAGCGGCAGGAATTCGTCGAACGCTCAATACGTCTGGTTGAGTCGCACGGTTTTGACCCTGACTATTATTTTGTCGAGGACAAGGCCGGCGACGTGCCGCATTACTTTTACACAAGTAACCGTTCCGATCCGAAGAACCTGATCTACGTGGAGGATGGATTCTCACGTGCGACCGTCCGGGAAATCTCCGAGGTCAGCAGTGCCGTTCGCGGCCTTCAGGCCGGGTACCGGATCCATCGTGTATGCTTTCCTGCCGAGTTGAAGGACGACGTTGCCAAGCTATACCACGGCTCCTAGCAGCGGGTGCTCGGCTTTGCCGTTACCCTTTTCGCTACGATACAATTCACCAGAAAGCGACTCCTCGCAGGTCGATATTTTGCCTGCCATGATCTACGAACGGCTTCTCGGATGAAACATCTACGCGCGACAGTCCGGATTGTGATTTTTGTGCTCGCTACGCTCGGGCTGTATGCGATCTGGTACGTATCCTCATTCTTCATTCCAAACCAGACCTACTGGCGCCAGCTTGCGTTTGGGACATGGACCAGGACCTTTGTTCGTATCTGCGGAATGGAGATCGAGGTCATAGGCACGCCGCCGAAGCCTCCGTTCTTTCTTGTCAGCAACCATCTCAGCTACGTCGACATAGCTGCACTGCGCTCGGTCGTCGAGGGGGTCTTCGTAGCAAAGATGGAGGTCAGCCAATGGTTTCTCGCCGGACGGATCGTGCGCGATATGGGCGTGGTTTTCATTGATCGGAAGAATCGACGTGATATTCCCCGCGCTGGTGCGGAGATCATTCGGAGGCTGAACGAAGGTGAGGGAGTCATCGTCTTTCCGGAAGGTACGAGTACCAAGGGCGAGGACATACTCCCGTTCAACTCTTCCTTTCTTGAATTTGCCGCCCGGACCGACCTGCCAGTGTCCTATGTCTCGATCACATACCGAACGCCTGAGGGTGAGGAACCTGCGAGCAAGATGGTCTGCTGGTGGGAAGACATATCTTTTCTCGCACATCTTTTCAGGCTTCTGACGGTAAGAAACTTTACAGCCATACTCGATTTTGGTGAGCAGCCGATCGTTAACCCCGACCGAAAACAGCTTGCAAGCGAGCTTCGAAATCGCGTCAAAGAAAAATTCATACCCGTCATCTGATCGTCGCTCGTGCCACTGACCAGGTTTTGCAGGAAGCCGCGAACGGCGTTCTGCCTGAGTCCCCACGCCGCAAAGTAGGTCTTGTTTGGATCCGACGCGCTGTCACGTTTCGTTTTGAGCCTTCGGCCTTTCGTCCTAAACTTAAAGCAATCAAACCTCTAGTTACGTTAAGGAGCAGAACCTAAAAATGCACACGACTTTTCTTCGATTTGCTGTCGCCATCTTCGTCTTGTTCTCACTATGTGCCACGAGCTTCGCACAGAGCGCGGGTTTTGATACGAAGAGGATGGACAAGTCGGTCAATGCCTGCGACGACTTTTTCGAGTACGCGAACGGCACGTGGCTGCGAACGACCGAGATACCATCCACCGAATCCCGCTGGGGCACCTTCAACATGCTCGCCAATAACAACAATGCTCTGCTGCGCGAGATTCTCGAGACTGCCTCGAAAACAAAGTCAGCAAAAGGTACCGATACGCAGCTCATCGGGGACTTCTACTATGCGTGTATGAACGAGGCGGCGATAGATAAGGCCGGGATAACGCCGATCAAGCCGTTCCTAACCGCCATCGAGGGTATCAAGACGACGGAAGACGTTCGGCAACAGCTCGCCGCGATGCATAATGCCGGGCTGCCGGCGGTTTTCGGATTCAACATCGGTGCGGACCTCAAAAACTCGGATGCCGTCCTGATCAACGCCACGCAGGGAGGTCTCTCGCTTCCGAATCGCGACTACTACACAAATGACGATACGAAGACGCGGGCGAAGTTCGTCGAGTACATGACGAAGAACCTGCTGCCGAAGAACCCCAACGCCGTGACCGAAGCCGAACTGACGGCGTGGCTCAACGAGCCGGGCATTCCCAAGTTCGCCGCCAAGGCGCAGTCGCGCGGCTTCTCCATCACCGACACCGCCCGTATCGCCTGGCTGGGCAGTGGCAAGTTGCCCA
>CAMLKY010000016.1 GCA_946480545.1 uncultured Acidobacteriota bacterium | reverse complement strand
TCTTCGCGTCTATTTCGTTCAACTCCACGGTGTGCATGGCCGAGCGCGACTCGAGTTCTTTCTGCTCGTTCTCGACACGCTTTAGCGCGGATTGGACCGAGCGCCGCCGCTCGCCTGACGTCGCAGCGAGCGTGCGCTTCTCATTGACGACTTTGTTTTCGGCATCCGACCGTGCGCGGGCCTCACCGAGCATTGCTGAGACCCGTTCTACCTCGCGGCGAGCCTGGTCGCGAAATTCTGCACGGTTCTCTGCAGCCTCTGAGATCCGCCGCTGGTTCTCTTCGATCTCTTCCCTGGTTTGTCGCTGCTCTTCGGCAACTACTTTTTTGTGTCGATCAGCTCGGTCGATCTCCTGACGGGTCGTCGACCGCTGGATATCCAGACCGTGCAGACCACGCTCGACTTTTATGATGAGGGATTGCAGATCAACGGTTTTTTCTTCGAGAAGCGACAGAGAACGCCCGTCGTCTTCAGCAACGTGGCGAGCCGCACCGATCTCGGCATCGAGGGCCGACAGCGTGCGTTCTAAACCTGACAGCTCCCGCTTAAAGGCGAGCAGTGATGCATTCGGCTGATCGTCGGTAACCTCACGGCCGCTGATATAGAGTCCCGCCGGCGTAATAACGGTGCCGCCGAGTGTAACGAACGTTTCTCCGGTTTCCGTGTCGGCATCTGCGACGGTATCGACGATGCGCGACGAAAGCTCTCGCGGGAAGACGCTTCTTAACGTCGAGAGCAACTGAGCTGGGACACCCAGGACATTCTCGACCAGCGGATCTGCGGCGGTCGAACCCGCGCGTTCCCCATCGATCGAAGGAGCAACAAGGATCGCGATCCGTCCTATCGAGTTTCGCTCGAGCCAGGCCGAAATTGTTCTCGCCGCCTCGGCAGTTTCGACAATGACGGTCTGAAGACGATGGCCGAACAGACTCTCGATCGCTACTTCGTATCGCTCGTCAACGGCGAGAAAGTCCGCGAGCACGCCGGTGATCGGGACACCGATCTGCTCCTGCTGTGCAAAAAGCTTTTGCACCTGCGGTGCGTATACTGCGCGGTTTTCATCAAGCTCCAGCAGAGTGTCGCGGCGGTTCCGTGTCTTTAGCTGTTCGGATTCGAGTGTCCGAAGTGCTTCTTCCGAAGCACGAAGTTTCTCCCTCGCCGCGGATGTTGCGGACAGCAGCTCTCCCTTTTCCGCCTGGAGCGCGTCGAGTTTCTCGGTGTCATCCTTGAGCGTTTTTTCGAGATCGTGCGATTCGTGAACGAAGGTCTCGTACGCCTCGGCCGCACGCGCGGCTTCGCGATCGAGTCCGTGCAGTCGTTCCGTGAGACGCTCGGCATTCGCCTCGAGCTGACGGGCGATCTCATCGAAGCGCTCGACCGCAGCCGTATGCTTCATCAGTTCGGATCGATGCAGCTCGAGTTCCTCTTCGATCTTCCGCATGTCCTCGAGCTTTTCGGCGTATGCCCGCTCGGCTTCCTGAAGAATGAGCCGCGACGCATCGGCCTCGGCACTTTCTGTTTCGTCTTCCTTGCGTAGACGGTCGAGCTCGCTGTCGATCAACTTCAGACGGTCCTCGATGGCCGCGATCTCGCCGCGGATAGCTTCGGCTCGATTGTTGAGATTTACGATCTGCTCGGCCTGGTAACGATGCTCACGTTCGGCGCGGTCGCGTTCGAGGGCGTTATCGGCATGACGGCGGCGAACTTCGGCGAGCGTCTCTTCGACGAAGCGCGCGTGCTGCGTCGCATCCTTGAATTCCTCTTCTTTGGCCGCGACCTTCGCGACAAAATCATGTTCGGTCTGGACGGCCTCGGCAAATTGTTTCTCGAAATTCCCTATTGCTTGTGTAAGGTATCTGCCCTCGGCGGCGAACAGTTGGCGCAGCAGGACACGAAATTCTTCCTGCAGAACTATGTAGCGACGCGTCTTCGAAGCCTGCCGGCGAAGCGAATTCGCCTGCTTCTCGATCTCGGAGACAATATCTGAGATGCGGTTAAGATTGCTGCGTGCGGAATCGAGCCGTGTTTCCGCCGCGCGCTGGCGTGTGCGAAATTTAGAGATCCCGGCGGCCTCTTCGATCAGGTTGCGGCGATCGGAGGGTTTCGCCGATAGTATCTGGCCGATGCGGCCCTGTTCGATGATCGCGTAATGAGCACCGGAGAGGCCTGTACCGGCGAACAGATCCTGGATGTCGCGGAGCCGGCACGTTTTCCCGTTAAGCTGGTATTCGCTTTCGCCCGACAGATACAACCGCCTGGTGACTGAAACGGCCTCGCCCGGTGCAAAATCAAGAGCGAACGAACGAGGACGCCAGTGACGTTTTGTTTTGATCGTGCGCTCAACGGTCTGAACCGAGCCGACCTGTGCAGCCTGGACCTTTTCAACCGCGAACTCCTCTTCGCCCTCGGTGCTGTCACCGATAGTATCGACTGCCTCGGCAACGGCCTCGACACTCTCGGGCTCTTCCAATGTCTCCGCCTCAAGCGCGTCGACATCAACGGCGTTCTCATCGAGCGTACTTAATGTCTCATCGATATCCTCGAGTTCGTTCTCGTCGATGTCGAAAGTCTCGTTGTCCCGGACGAGGTGGAGCACGACCTCGGCCATACCGCTCTGCTTTCGATTTCGCGAACCCTGAAAGACGACGTCCTTCATCTCACCGCCGCGCAGAGACTTGGCCCGCTGCTCACCAAGGACCCACGAGATGGCGTCGGAGACGTTGGACTTGCCGCATCCGTTCGGACCGACGACCGCGGTGATGCCGTTACCGGTAAAAACTATCTCGGTATAGTCCGCGAAAGACTTGAAGCCGGTGATTTCTAAACGCTGAAGCTTAAACATTGTATAGTGCTTGGGGAACCGGGGTGCACTATATTTTGGGGTTAAGCGGCCTTTTAAGTCAAGGCATTCGAGGCGTTGATTTTCGATGGCGATCTCTGCGGGCTCTGCGAGCTCTGCGTGAGGACAGATTCCTTAGATGATCGACTACCGCTGCTCACGCAGAGCTCGCGGAGCCCGCAGAGATCGTGGATACTCGATGATCTACGGAATGTCCTCACGCAGAGCTCGCGGAGCCCGCAGAGATGATCGATCGAAAATCTTAAAGCTCCGAACCCATATCACGCAGTCCCTGCTGCTCAGCGCGTTCGTTGTCGAGCTCGGTAAGGATGTCGAGGAGGAAATTGGTGTTGCTGACGACGTTTATGACCACGGGAAACTCGTTGTCCGACGTCGAGAATTCAAACGTGCCGCTGTTGATCTCGATGATCTCACGGAAGGCGACATGACCGTTGTGTCCGTTACATTCGGCATCCACGATCTTGCCGTCGTTGAATGAAACGTTTGCCAGATGGAGATCGGACTTGATGACCAGGAGCCCGGTCATCTTCGCACTCTCGATCACCTGCACCTCGTCAAAGATACTTACGTAGCCAAGATTTCCGGCAAAGGTCACATCGGTCCTAACCTTCTGCGGCGAGCGGTCGCGGTTGACGGCAAAGTCCGGTCGACGAGCACGGCGGATAGCTTCAAGGCCGGGTGCGACCGAGACGCGCGGGTCGAGCAGCTTCGCCTCCTGAAGCCGGTCGTACGCGAGATCGAATTCTTCACGGGCGATATACAGGCTCACGAGCGCGAGGCATTGCCGTGCCGCCTCGTTAAGATTCTTCTGCTTGATACAGATGTCCCTGAGCTTTTCGCGCAACGCGATCGATCGCGGGCTTCGCTCGAGTGAATCATGGAGCAGCTTAAAAGCTTTTTCCGCTGAACTGTATTTGACGAAGAGGTCGGCATCGAGCAGAACTGACTCGATCGAGACTTCGGTGAGCACGCCCGTGCTCTCTAATGCTTGGCTCATAGGGCGGCGTGAACAAGTATGTTCAACACTCTAAAGCTAACACAGTTCGACTCTCTTCGTCACCAAAATTTTCAATCACAACGCAGCAATTTCGGCCTTTAATCGTGCAATTTGACCGATTTCATGCGTGGTCAAAAGTCGAACCTCAGGCCCAGGCGAACTTGCCGGTTCCGCAATGTTCGCGACGGGACGAGAAACTCCCTTTGAAAGCTCTCGACCTGTTCTGCATTCGTCGGATTGAAGTTTATGAACTCAGCTCCGAACGTAAAGACCGTGCTATTGAACACGTTGCCGATCTCCATACTCGGACGCAGTCGAAACCTCTCAGAGAAACGAAATTCGCGCGTGACGTTCAGGTCGAAGAGAAACAGGCCCGGACCGCGTCCGGCATTTCGAGGGAGATTTCCGGCGCTGCCGATGGGTGCCAACGAGAACTGGGCGAACAGAGATTGCGGAAATGGTGTTCCTCGGCTGCGCCAAACCAGGTCGCGGATGTCTCCGGTGAAGTTTGGTCTGTCGGTCGTAACCTCATCGAGGTTCCGGTCGTTGGCGGCTCCCGCTCCGTTCGAGATATTGAAGGGAGCGCTCGAGGCAATTCGTACGACTGGCGAGAGCCGTACTCGACCTAGCCACCAGGGGAGATCAAAGGTTCCGGAAAAGGCGAAGCGGTGCCGCCGGTCCTGGAGCGATCGCGAAAAATCCGCCGCGTAATCAAAGAGATCAGCCGGATTCGATGTGTTATTTGCACCGTCGTCTTCCGTTCTCGACAGTGTATAGACGGCCCGGAACGATGCCGCGAAGCCGGCTCCGAGATCACGGAACCGCTGCCGGAGCTCGAAGATGAGGCCGTTATAGCGCGCGGTGCCGATCGACGATACCTGATCGACCTGCGACGCGAACGCACTTCCGAGCCTTCGCCCGAGCGTTGACAGCAGCGCCGCCCGGGCCCTCCCGATAGGGGTCGATGCCGCAGTCGATGGATTCCGCGCATTCAGATTCACGATCGTTACGCCATTCACCGTGGAAACTCCGTTCACGTCCGCCGGGTCTCCATTCAGAAAACGGACCGTAGTGCTGTGAAAACCGTTGACGAGATAGTCGTTGTAATCGCGAAATCCGATCGGCAGGTTATAGGCGTTTGCATTGAACTCGCGAAACAATCGAACGGTTCTGTTGAAGGTGTAATTCGTCTCAAAGACCAGACCCGAGCTTATTTCACGTTCGAACCCGAGGTTGAATTGGTAGCTCTCCGGCACCTTTATCTCGGGGTCGATGCGACGCAGATTGTTTGCCGGCGTCACAAATCCCGTCTGAGACGCCGTCATCACGCCCGCGGCACGCAACGAATCTTCTATCGCGACGATCTCGGCCTGCGAGAGCGCTTTTGGAAAATCTATCTGTCTCAAGAACCTGCACCGGGCGCTTGTATAGGCCGTGTTGGTTACATCGAAACAGAGGAAATTCTGCGAAGTTGTTGGACCGGGAAGGCGATTGCTGTCGAAACTCTGCCGGGACTCGGTGAGATTTGCGTCATCGAAGGTTCTCAGCAGCACACGATTGTAGAAGACGCCCGCCCCGATTCGGATAACGCCGCGGTCATCTTTGAACGGCGAGAAGGCGATCGCCGCTCTCGGGCCGAAGTTGTCGTTATCATCGATGATCGTTTCCTTCTCATATCGCAATCCGAAGCTGAGCGTGATGTTCGAGCGCGGCCGCCATTCGTCGTGGACGAACACGCCGTAGTAGGTATTCTTCTGTCCCGTCTGGCGCCCAAAGTTGCGGCGGTAGCGGCCGACGTTGTTGTCGAGAAAATTCCGCACCGAGAGAAAGTTGAAGGTGCCTGTCGCGTCCTGGAGGTCCAGAAACTCGGACCGGATCGACTGTACATCCGCTCCGAGCTTCAACGTATGCGAACCGGCAACAACGGTTACGCCTTCCTGCAACTGGAGCCTCTCTTCTTTTCGCGTACCCGGGAAGTTGAAGTTCACGGCCGACGTCGAGTTGCCGGCGATCAAAGTGCCGCTTCGGCTGTCGGCACCACTCAGGCGATCAGTCAGCGTGATCAGAACGACAGGGTCAAGCGGATTGGAGCTGGCGAAGTTCGGCTCAAATCGCGAGAACTGAAACCGTGCCTGGTTCACGATATTCGCGCCGATCACGTAGTTATCTGTAAGCGTGTATGCATCCGTCTTCCGTTCCGGCCCGAGGATGGCTTCTTCGAGACGGCTGGTCGCCGAGCGAAACTGTCGGGTGTTTCGCTGCGAACCCAACTGAAAGCTGAAAGTCAGATTATGTGAACCGGTGAAGTTATGATCGAGCCGTCCGAAGAAGACATTCGAAAGCGATGGCGTGGGGACGGTTACGACATACGGTGCAAACTCGGCGGGAGATTGACCGGGTGTAAGAGACGTTACGTCCTCGAACCGCGGATCGCCCCCGGTCGATCGAGGCAACGGAAACCGCGAGTTGGTACTCACCGGGACCACGGTATCGATCAACGTGGTGTCCGCGAGATTAACGTGTTCGTAGCTGGTGAAAAAGAATGTCCGGTCCTTGAAGTACGGGAGCCTTACCGGTCCGCCGAAGCTGAAGCCGGGATTGTATTCAGTGAACGGCAGCCGGTCGAGACCGCGCCGGTTGTTGTTGTAGGTGTTCGCATTCAGATCGTCGTCGCGAAAGTACACATACGCACGGCCACGAAGCTCCGATCCTCCGCCGCGGGTCCGGATGTTAACCCGACCACCGGAGGCACGTCCGTACTCGGCCGAGAACTGGTTCGTGATCACCTGGACCTCGGCGACTGCGTCGAGCGATGGCTGAAAGCGATCCCGTGCAAGCCGGTCGTCGTTATTATCGAGCCCGTCGATCGTAAGGTTGTTCGAGTAGGCGGCACCGCCGGATAGCGAAAAGATACCGGACTCGAGAGGGGCCGGACGCGGATCGTTATTCGAATCGCCGCCCGGAACTGCGCGATCTTCTGCAGCGTCGCGAACGGAAAGGCCTTCTTCAGCCACACCGCCGAGCATGAAAACAAGATCGAACGGATTACGGGTGTTGTTCGGAAGCTCTTCGATCTCGCGACGGGCGACGGTGCCTCCCACAACAGTTCTCGTGACGTCGACCGGTGCCGGGTCATCACCGACGCTCACGACAGTCGAGGCGGTTACGTCCGCCGGATAGAGAGTTAGATCGATGTGAACATTCTGAGCAGCAAGCGTGGAAAGGTCATCGGATTCCATCAGCCCAAACCCGGCGGCACGAGCGGAAACCCGATATGTCGCGGGCCTTAATTCAACAAATCGAAAACGGCCTTCGTCGTTTGTGGTAATCGTTCGCGTGGCTCCGGAGGTGGTATCGCGGACCGTCACCGTAGCTCCGGCGATCGTTAGTTTATTCGCATCGTGGATCCGGAAAAGAGAGGCGAGAGAAAACAGCAGCGCAAGAACGAGACCGTGGGAGAGAATCTGCATTTCGGTAGCTCCTTTATTGTAGGTTAAGTTTTAGGGGCCTATTCTCCACCCAAAACCCGGCGTTTGTAAAGGCTAAATTCGGAAAGATATACTATTCAGGCCAATGAAGCTGGCCAGACCCAGAAGAACCCGGATATCCGATCGCATAAACTCGCTCGTCGCCGCCGAGAAACCTTTGCGCGAGCTGGCGGGAAATGTATCGAAGATAGCTCGCTACGCGATGGACGAGGCTAGCAGCCTCTCGCTCGAGCACCTCCATATCCACCTCACTCGTTTGCCTAAGAAGCTCGATGGTCTTCGTATCATCCATCTCTCGGATATTCACCACAGCCCGTTCACGACACTCGAACACATCGAGCGTACCGTTAAGATCGCGAACCGTTTGAAGCCCGACATGTTCGCGCTGACGGGTGATTACGTTTCGCACGAACGGAAGTACATCGCTCCCGTGGCCGAGGTGTTAGGCAGGCTCCGGTCCAGGCTCGGGACGTTCGCATGCCTTGGAAATCACGATCACTGGACACAGCCGGAACTGGTTACGAGCAAGTTCCATGCGGCCGGCATCAGGATGCTGGTGAATGAAGGCTTCAGACTCGAGACACGCGGGGCGAGCTTCTGGTTATGCGGTGTCGACGATCACATGGTCGGAAAGACTGATCTGGCGTCCGCCTTGAAAGGATCGTTTCCCGATGAGATGAAGCTGCTGCTCGCGCACAACCCGATCATCTTTCGGCAGGCCGCGCGGCACGGCGTCGATCTAACATTGAGCGGTCACACGCACGGCGGTCAGGTAAAAGTTCGTGACCCGGAAAAGCGGCTCCTTCCTCGGCGAAAGCTGTCCAGCGGTCTCCACAGCCGGCGAGATTCCCAGATCTACATCACTCGCGGCATCGGAACGGTAGTTCTCCCGATCAGGTACCAATGTCCGCCGGAGATAAGTCTGCTTGAACTACATTCGGCTTGAGTTCAATTTGCGATTTGCGATCTTCGTGCCGCGACACGGTCGCGCAACACCCGGCCGTAGACGTACACGAGCCTCATAAACTACAACGCGAGTCGCAAATCAAAAATCGCAGATCGAAAATAGAATGAGCTCTATCCTGACCATCCCGAACCTCCTCACCTTCATGCGAATGGCCCTGATACCGGTGTTCGCGAGCCTGCTCTATTACGGATACAGCAAGTGGGCACTTGCCGTGTTTGTGATCGCCGGCGTTTCGGACGGTATCGACGGTTTTCTCGCACGGCGGTTCAATCAGGAATCGGAGCTCGGCACCATAATCGACCCGATCGCGGACAAGCTTCTCATGACAACGGCATTCATTATTCTGACGATGCCGAATGTTCTGACGCCGGTGCGGCATCTTCCGGTTCCCTTCTGGGTCACGGCGGCGGTCATAGGACGCGATGTGCTGATCATAACGGTTGCCGGCGCCATAAATATCATGACCGGCTTTCGTGGCTTCAAGCCCTCATGGCTCGGCAAGCTCAGCACGCTCGTGCAGGTTATAGCCGTCGGTATGGTGTTGCTTGCCGCAGTGACCGGCTACGGCTTTTATCTTCCGACAACGTACTTTATCGTCGTGCTGCTCGCGTTCGCCTCCGGTATCCATTACATATTCCACGTCTCCCGCCTGATGCGCGAATCCGAAAGCGAGTCTCACTAGCGCACATCTCCGGCCCGGACGACTGCCTGTCTCTTTCCATCCTTTCAAAGCACTGTGAATCAAACGAATTCATTTCGTCGATCTACACGGTATCGGTCTCAGATTTGAAACGGAGGGTATATGTTCTTGAAGATTCTCGGGGTCGCCGGCCTGACGATCAAAGGGCTTGCGGCGGTCGCCTGCCTGATTTTCTCCGCATTCGTATTTCTCCCGGAAGCTTTAGCCCAGTCGACGCCATGCGCCGACCCACGCGGCGAAACAAGATTTACAAAACCGACTAGACGAACACTCCAGCGCGATTGCCGCCGTGAGCTTGGGCGTCGTGTCCCGCGCACTGAAGGCGAGGAGGCTCCCGTCACGATCTCGGGACACGTCACACACCAGAACGGTGTCCGTATGAGCGGCGTGACGATGACACTCTATAACCAGGATGACGATTCGACCCGGACGGTCATGACCGACGAGATGGGAAACTACGCGTTCGACATGATCCCGTTCGGTAGCCTCGTCGAACTGACGCCCTCGCGCGAGAATTACGAATTTTACCCGCCAATGGTGATCTGGGATGGCATCGTTCAGGACGAAGTCATAAATTTCATTGCAGTCGGACCGCCGCCCCCGCCGCCGCCACCACCGGCCAACCAACCTACGCTCGCGTGGTCGAGCTACTACGATAACGCTCCGCAGCTTGCAGAGTACGGCGCGCTCATCGGCCGCGACGGTGCCGGGAATATCTATGTCGGAGGAACCTCGAATACTGAAGACACCAACGGCGGCGACACCGACATCGTCCTTTTCAAAACGGACGTGAATGGAAATCGCGTGTGGTCGAGGACATTCGATGGCCCGGGAAACTACCGGGATGGGCTTCGCGATATGTTTGTAGACTCGGCGGGAAATACGTATATCGCGGGCTACACCTACGTCACCGATGCGTCGAATCCGGCTCTCAACAGTTACGACTACATCCTCCTGAAATACAACACGAACGGTGACCGGGTGTGGACGAAGCTCTATGGCGCGAATGCGGGCTACGACGATTTCGCGAGATCACTAAAGGTCGATGCGATGGGAAACGTCTATGTCGCCGGGTACTCATGGGGTGTCGGAACGTTCGCCAACTATGCGACGCTGAAATACGACGCCGAGGGTAATCAGGTTTGGGCGAGGAGGTTCTCAGGCGGAAACGGAGAGATCCTGAATGAGGTCGAGATCGACGCCAGCGGCAACGTCTATGTCACGGGTTACTCGAACCGCACCTCGGCGAGCGGCAGCGAAGATATCGTGACAATCAAGTACAACGCGGCAGGCGAGCAGCAGTGGCTGAACCGCTACAACTCGATGACCGACGAATCGGACGAAGGCTACGGTCTCGAGATCGCGGCCAACGGCGATGTCCTCGTGCTCGGCGAGACTTACGACTTCAACGTTTCTACAACGGTCGTTCACAAGATCAACGGCGCGACGGGCGATACGGTCTGGACACGCGACCTTCCGGATATTAGTGCCGACCAGAACGAGTATCCCGAATCGATAAGCCTCGACGGTGATGGGAATGTCATCGTCGGCGGAATGCTGTTCGACGACTTTAGCTACAACGTCGACTCGTTCGTCGCGAAGCTCGATCCCGAAGTGAAGATGTCGTGGTCGAAGATATATGACGGCCCGTCGGACGAAGATTACGATGGAGACCCGAAGATCAGCATCGGCTCGAACGGCAGCATCTATCTGGCCGTTACATCGGAAGGGTTCGCGAATGCCGAGATCGAGGTCAGAAAATATCGCTCTGACGGCGTCGAAGACTGGAGCTATCGCTTCGGCAATCCATTCCTCGGCGACGATTACGTGATGGAATACGGCCTTCAGAGCGGCCAGCGAGCGATGCTTCTCGACCCTCAGGGTAACGTGTATGTCGCGGGAGAATCGTATATCCCCGAACAGTCGACCGATCTCGTAGTTTTCAAACTGGAGCCTGTTGCACAGGCCCGTGCGGTGCCCGGCGATTTTGACGGTGACCGGAAAGCTGATATCGCGATCTTTCGTCCCGAGACAGGCACGTGGTGGGTCCTCAACAGCTCGGACGGCACGTACACGGCGACCAACTGGGGTCTGAGCGGAGATGCGATCGTCCCGGCGGATTACGATGGCGACGGCCGCATCGACAAAGCTGTCTATCGATCCGGCGCGTGGTACATCCTGCGCACGTCGGACGGCAGCTACTCGATCACCCAGTTTGGCATCGCCAACGACAAACCGGTGCCGGCAGATTTCGATAACGACGGTCGTGCCGATCTGGGAGTCTTTCGCGAGGGCGTCTGGCACACGCTGAAAAGTTCGGACGGCTCTTATCACGCAAGCCAGTTCGGAACCAGCACTGACATTCCGATCCCTGCCGATTACGACAGCAACCGTCTGAGCGACGTTGCGGTCTTCCGCGGCGGCACCTGGTATGTACGCTATCAGGATGAGCTGCCTACGGCGTCGGTCCAGTTTGGCATCCAATCGGATCGGCCAGTGCCGGCCGATTACGACGGCGACAAAAAGACGGACCATGCGATCTATCGCGACGGCGTCTGGTATATCTGGGAAAGCAGGACGGCTTCACCGGCGATAATTTCGTGGGGGCTTGCGAGCGACGTTCCGGTACCCGCTGACTATGACGGTGATAAGAAAACGGATCTTGCCGTCTATCGGGAAGGTACGTGGTATATCAGGCGAAGTTCGGATGGGGGTGCGACGATCCTGCAATTTGGGTTGGCGACCGACATTCCGATCCCGGCTGCGTACTCGAGGTAAGCCGCCCGTTATCGTTTACAGAGTATTTACATGCGGTTTCCTGAGCCGGTTTATGAATCTTCCTCGTGTGATTCAGTGGTTCCGGATCTTGATGGGCCGAATCTGGAACCACGGACCCATACGAACACACACGAGGAGAAGCACGAAAAAGGGGAATCAGGAACTAGTGACCATTACCAGAGATCTTTTCGATGGTTGCTAGAAGTTCGTCGTAGTTGACGGGTTTTGCGAGGTGGGCTTGAAAACCTGAATCGAGGGCCCTCTGGCGATCGTCGAGAGATGCATAGGCGGTCAGCGCTATAGCTTTCAGCGCCGCATTGCGGCCCTTGTCTGCCCGCAAGCGCGAAACAAGCTCGTAACCATCGATCTCGGGCATACCGATGTCAGTGATCATGAGGTTGAACTCGCGTTCTGCAAGATGCTCCAGCGCCTCCCTGGCATTGCCGGCGGCCGTCACCGACGCCTTCTCGTTTTCGAGAAAGATCTTGAGCGGAGTTAGATTCTCTGCATCATCGTCGACAACAAGGATAGTTTTCCCGGCGAGGGTGCCCCGTGACGGTTTTGGTTTCGTGTCTCTCGCTTCCAAGGCTTGGTAGAATTCGGCCGCGAGCGGAAGGCGCAGGGTAAACGTCGCCCCCTTGTCTTTTCCTTCGCTATCGACGTCGATAGATCCACCGTGAAGCTCGACGATATTCCGGACTATCGTCAGCCCAAGGCCGAGTCCCGTAAAGTTGCGCCGTGCCGAAGCGTCGGCCTGACGGAACCTGTCGAAGATGTGCGGCAGCAGATCCGGCTCAATGCCGACCCCTGTATCCTTGACCCGGAGGACGGCTTCCGTTTCGGTTCTCTCGACGAGTATCTCGATGCTACCCCCGGCCGGGGTGAACTTGATCGAGTTCTGCAATAG
>CAMLKY010000015.1 GCA_946480545.1 uncultured Acidobacteriota bacterium | reverse complement strand
ACTTCCCGGCGGTGATCCTGGTGTATTGATCGAAGCGCTCAGTGCGGTTTCTCGCGTTCTGAATTTCAGACTGACCGTGAGGGACAATCACCCTTATGTACCCGGGGTGTCGATCGGCCAAACTCAGTTCACGGACATGGCAGTTACGGTCACGAATCTTGCAGGCCCATTCAAGGTAACGGAGCCCGATTCGGCGGTCACGTGGCAGGGCGGATCGACGCAGACCGTTTCATGGCTGCCGGCAAACACAATGCTTCCTCCGGTCAGTACGATGAACGTGAATATCCGGCTCTCGGTCGACGGCGGCATTACGTTTCCCATCATTCTGAAAGCGAACACCCTCAATGATGGCAGCGAAGCCATTGTGGTGCCGAACATCGGAACCAGTTCGGCGCGGATCAAGGTCGAGGCGGTAGGCAATATCTTCTTTGATATTAACGATGCGAGCGTCACGATAATTGGACCGACCACCGCAAGCGTGGGCGGGCGCACGCTGGACGGATTCGGTCGAAAGATCAAGGGAGCGACGGTTACGCTAAGATCACCCGATGGAACCGAGCGGACTGCGGTATCGGATGGAAACGGATTCTACGCCTTTGACGAAGTACCGCTAGGAGCCGCCTACGTGATCGGTGCTAGTCACAGACAGTACACCTTCGCACCGGCCACTATTGAATATGTTCACGTTGGACAAAACTCGGCGCAGAATTTCTGGGGAACAAGGTAGAACGCGAACGGGGGGAGTTACTGCAAGCTCCCCCATCTTTTATCCAGATCGAACTAACTATCGCGGCCGGTTCGCTGTGTTGGAATTGTCTGACGTCGGCTTTGGGAGATCTTTGTATTTCATCGAGATGTTCTCAGCATCGGCAATTTCCCAACGGCGCAGGACCCAGCCGGTTCTGAGTTCCCATTCAGTGCGGATCTGGCCGGCTAGTACGCGGTTCGCCCGCGCTCGGGGGGCCGAGCCTGTTTTGATATCAAGTACGATAGTCGCGCGGGTTCCCTTGACCTGTTTATCGACTACGGTTATCTCCTTTGGCTCGTCGTGATCAAAGTTCCAACTGATCGGCTCAGCCGTCCCACTTTCTTCAGGTACTTCCCTGATCCACGCATCGTTGATCCGTTCGTAGATCAGTTCGTCGGTGATCTCGGGGATCTCCGCTGACGAACTAGCGGCGGCCCCGTCACCCGAGCTCTGCTGAGGCGGTCCGCCGCAGGCCAATGAAAGGGTGAGCAATGCGGCCGCAATGAAGATCCTACTCACCTGCATAGCTGATCTCCATTCGTCGAATGTGCAGGCCGGCGAGCACGAGAATGACGGCAGTGAACACCAAAAGGCTCGGCACCGAGATCCACGCCGGCGTCGGTTCGGCGAGCACAGCGAACGGGCCTTCCGACATCGGTACGGGAACAAGCGATTGCAGGTAGTGGATCACGCTTATCTTTTTCAAACCCGGCGGCAGCAGGAAGTTGATCCATTCCCAACCGTAGAGCAGCAGACCGGGGATGATCGGATTGCGGAAGAACAGGCCGACGATCAGAAACACGGCGCCGTAGCCGATGCATGCAAGGATCGTGACGCCGAGGTATGCGAACAACTGACTCATACCCGTACCGTCAAAGAAGTGGCGTGACGATTCGGACGGCAGCAACCCAAAGAAAAGAATCAGTATTGAACCAACCGTCGTGATGCTGAACAGAACGATCGTTGCGATGAGTCCCGAGAGGTACTTTCCCAGGACGAGCACCTCGCGTCTGACGGGCGATAGAAAGTAATAGTGCAGACTTCGGTCGACAACCTCACCGCGAAAGAGGTTCATGAACACCCACGCACACCCGAAGAACAGTAACGTGCGAAGGATAAGTCCGCCGTAGATCGCCGCATACACCTGACCAAGCAGGTTGAAGTTGCGCATCTCCTCGGTCGCGGGCGTAAAGATCGTGAGCATCGTTACCAACGCGAGTGGAATTCCGGCGATCAAGTAGAGCAGCAGCGCGCGACGGCTCAGGAAGTTCTTCCTTATCTCAAGTCGCATTATCGCCCAGGTCTGACGCATCCATAACGACCATGACGTCGCACGTCCCGGACTCGTATCGATCGCGTTTATGTTTGGTTCAGGTAGCATTGTCCTTTAAATTGCCTCCAGCTTTAGCTGGAGGTTCGGCAACATCACCGACGGCTTCAGCCGAATCGAAGAAGATTCCCTTCGTCAGCGTTCGTAAACCTCGGGCTCCGAAGCCGGCTGTCGAGCAATTCGGCTAAAGCCTTCCTCTGTTCTTCTACTCCACTAGCTTTAGCTAGTGGCAATTTAAACGTCCCTCTCACCTCGGCGTTCCATCCGACGCGATCAGGTACTGATAGACGGCGTTCAGATCGTCATCGACCGGAGCGACCGATTCGACTTCCAGATTCTGCTCGGTGATGATCTTGTTGAGCAGCAGGTAGAAATCGTCCTGCCGCCGAGTCTTAACGAACAGACCCTTCCGGTCGTCATGTATCCGGGCCTCGACGGTGTGCTCGTATTCGAACAGCCGCGCCGCAAGGACCTGGGGCCGGTCGCATCGGATGAGTATCTGGATCGGATGCTCCGAGATCTCATCGCGAACGCCATGAACCTCACCTTCGGCAACGATGTAACCGTTCTGCAGGAGCACGACGCTGTCCGACATCATGTCGACCTCGTGCAGGATGTGACTCGAGATAATAAGGTATAAGCCTTCGTCGGCGAGTTGCCGGAACAATCTAATGATCTCGGCACGCGCCATCGGGTCAAGTCCGTTCAACGGCTCATCGAGCACGAGCACCGACGGGCGGTGCGCTATCGATTGCGCGAGCCGGACACGTTGACGCATTCCTTTACTGAACGCAGAGACCTTCCGGTCCGCCGCCTCCAGCATCGATACCCGTTCGAGCGCGCTGTGTGCCAGCTCCGACGTTTCCTTTTGCGTGTATCCGTGAACGAGCAGATAAAACTCGATGAACTCGCGTGCGGTCGCTCCTCGCGGAAACGAATCGAACTGCGAACAATAACCGATCTTTCGAAAGATCGCCTCGGGATCGTCAGGTGACATCCCAAGTATTCGAATCGTGCCGCTCGACGGTTTCAGAAGCCCGGTCATCAGATTCATTAGCGTCGTCTTTCCCGATCCGTTCGGTCCGACGAGACTCGTAATGCCCGGTGCGATCTGCAGGTTGACCCGGTTGACGCCGAGCACCTCGCCATAGAATTTCGATACGCCTTCGAAAACGATCATTTTTTCCGACGTCACCGAAGCCATGGCGGATGTTGCGGCCGTTTGCACCGGTATCGATGACGATTGTGCTGCAGGTGTTGTCATTTGATCACCTCGTAAGCACGAACCTTGCGTGCGAGCAGCCACACGCAGAGGCCGCATACCAGTCCGACCACCAGCCACGAAGCCCACAGCGGCGGCTCTAACAGGACGATGTCGACGAGCTGGGCATCGTACACCGCATTCGTGACCGTACCGCGAACCGTCTCCGCGTCTCGAATCGGAGCCCGAACAATTCCCGCCTCACGCTCGAACAATCCGAAGAGCCCACGCCAGATGTTGTTCATTGTCGCCCACAAGCTGATCAGATGGCCGGAACGCGTCAGGAATAGCTCATTGATGATCTCGCCCATGGCGCTCGGTACAAAGAACAGCCCGAGCATCGCTCCGCTCGCGACGACCCGCCACTTCACGAGCGCGGAGATGGCAAGCGCGATCAGCGACAGCAGTATGATCCATGCCGCGAATCCAAAAAAGATCGCCCACGCCATCCACAAGTTCGCCCACAGCCAACCCACACCGGCCATCGACGCCTGGAACAAAAAGATCAAAAGGCCCGGGATCCAAGTCACCCACGACAGCAGAAATCCGACCACCGCCATCTTTCCGAGAACGTATTCTACCCGGGAAAGCGGGCGGCATAAGTAAAGCGGTAGTGCGTTATTCGCCAGGTCGCGCGAGATCAGCGGCGGGGCTACGAGCACAGTCAGGATGAACGAGAATGCGCCCTGGACCTCCAGAAATGTTCGAAAGAAGCTTGCGTCGATCGGCAGCAGCTCGACTACGTTGATCTGCAGCAACGCAAGTGCGTTGACGTTGTGTCGCAGGTAGACGAGTATCGTCGCGATCAGCGGGTAGATAAAGCACAGGATGAAGATCGTCGTGAACAGCTTCGATTTGAAGACTTCGCGCACGGCATACCGCGGTATCACCAGGAACCGCGACCACGCAGACTGGGCCGTCCCCTCGTACGACCCGTAGAGGTGTTCATAGACTGCCATTCGCCGCCCTCCCGTTTCCGTTGCCGTTCTCCATAGCCTTCAGGAAGATATCCTCGAGCGAATCCCGTTTGAAGTTCAGGCGTCTGATCTGGATGTCGTGTGCAAGTGCGAGACGGTACAGATCGCTGATCTCGACCGTGTCCTGCATGATCACCTTCACGCGACGCTCCCCGGATAGCGCGTACTCGCATCCCAAGCCACCGATCGCTTCCGCAAAGGCGGCCCGATTCCCACCGCGCGTTTCAAGCTCGATAAATTTCCGGTTCGCCTTGCGCTCTTCTTCGAGATTACAGTTCGCCGCGATAACGCCATCCTTGAGAACAAGTATCTCGTCGCAGCATTCCTCGACATCGCGCAACAGGTGAGACGAGAGAAGTATTCGCGCGCGGCCGCCGTCGCGGATCTGGCGGATCAGCGAGATCATCCGGCTGCGTGTTGGCGGATCGAGGCCGTTCGTCGGCTCGTCGAGGATGATCAGCTTCGGTCCGTGCACGATAGCCTGTGCAAGCTTTGCGAGCTGCTTCATACCAAGCGAGTAACTATCGACCGGTCGATAGCGCGCTTCACCTAGACCAACATAGAAAAGAGATTCATGTGCGCGTTCCAGCGCGTGACGCGCCGGGATACCCGAAAGCTCCGCCATCAACCGGACGAAATGGACGCATGACATTTTGGCAATGAACGAATCGCGCTCGGGCATGTAGCCTACAGCCGTCCGCACCTTTTTCGCGTCATGTGTAATGTCCTCGCCGAAGATACGGGCGGTCCCGGATGTCGGTGGGTGGAAACCGAGCAGCGTGTGGATGAGAGTGGTCTTACCCGCTCCGTTGGGACCAAGCAGCCCGATCGCTCGGCCGTTCAGCTTACCGGTCAGTGAATTCAGGATCGGACGCTTACCGAACGTTACGCTTAGTTGTTCTAATTCGATGACACTTGTCATGATCTGGATTCAGGTGAGGCGGCCCAGTTCTCTTTACGATCTTCGCAAGCAATGCCTGCGACAGTGCTCTCACGTAAAGCCGGCATAGGTCGCTCGCAGAGAGCATGATACGACAAAACCGACGGGCTTTTTACTGCCCGCCGGTCGTGTCTTAGCTTGGGGTACTCTTACTCACTGGGCTTATGTACGTCTTTATTGCCCATCGCGTTCATTAAAATATGCTGCATCTGGAACGAGTGCGGCATACCTATCAAACTCGCCGGACTGAGGCCGAACGCACCGCCTTCGGTATTCGCGGCCAGCGTGATCCGGTCGCCGAGTGCGTAGCCATAGGCCAATGTCGGCGGGGCGTTGACGTCTATCGAACCAAGCTTCTGCCGATCCTGTTCGGACATGCTCTTCATCCTTTCCGCAAGCGGCGCCATCAATGGAGCAAGATCGTGATAAAGGATCGCCGAGAAGTTCGTATTACCGTCCTGCGGCAGCGAGCTCATGAATCTCGCCGAACGAACAAGCGTGTTCCCAGCATCACGGTTCCGGATCGACTGCTCTAGCAAAGCACGGCTCGGAGCGGCGACGAGATAACCGTTCTCGTACGTGTAGTACACTTCGATCCCGGTCTGGGCAGATTTCACCGAGTAGTAAGTCCGACCGCCGGCGCTTGAATTCTCGAGGCTGAACTTGCCTTTGCCGTGCAGTACCGAGAACTGATTCAGCTTCTCGATCGCACGCTCGAACGCGCCTTGCAGCCTGACCTGGTCATAGACTTCGAGAACGATCTTCCACGACGGCGTCGGCAGGATCGGGCCGTCGATCGCGAATGCGAATTCACCACCGAGCGGGGCCGCGAAGTCGTTGCGGATGTCGATGCCCTGCTGCTTTTCCATCTCCTGCATCTGGCGCCGCATGTCGGGATCGACCGTCTCGAGGAACGCCAGCAGATCATCGACCAGCAGTGCCGGATCTTTAACCACGAACGCCGTCGCGACGTTTGCATTCGCCGAGATGAAATCCAGCGCACCCATCGGACCCGGTGCGGCGAGCCACGATGCGATACCGCGGTTAGGCTCACTGAACGTCAAGGCAGCCTGGCTAAGGGTCTTGTTACCGACTTCCTTCTGCTCCACGACGAAGTGTCGCAGATTCGTGACGCCGAGCTGCTTGAGACCTTCGATGTGGCGTTGCTCTTCCGGCGTATTGGTTTTGCTTAGAACCTGGCCAACGATCTTTTCGAGATCGGCCGCCACCACCAGGCCGGCTCCTTCTCGGTAGACGTCGCTGATCCGCTGATGGAATGCCGAGCCCGCGAAACGATTCGCACCCGGAGCATTCAATGTCGTCGCGAATCCGCGAAGGCTCTCGATCTGCGGTGACGCCGCGAAAATGTCCTTATTGATCCAAACGAACAACTCATGCTTCGAAGCCGCGTTCTTATCGCGCCCCGCTGCAGCCTGAGCCGATGCGGTTGCTGTCATCGGATCGTCGACAATGCGGACATTCGGAACGTTACCTGAGTCTTTCGCGAACCGGGCAAGCTGCCCATCAAGATACGCACGGAAGTTCGCCGCATCCTTTACTTCACCAAGAACCAGCAGACCACTCGGCTCGCCTTTTGCATCGATCGCCGCGGCGACAACAATTTCTTCGCCGAGCTGCGATCCGAACTCCTGGATCCGCGTCATCATCTGTTCGTTGATGCCGGTTCCCTCACCCTTCTGGCCCTTCCACCATTCGGCGAGCGCCGGGTTCTGCCTGATACGCTCCTGCATGATCCGCTGCGACTCTGCAAGAGTTGCGCTCAGGTTCGGCAGAGCTGCATAGAAGACAGTGTTCTCACGCACCAGATCGACAAACCTCGAAGAATGACGCACGCCGGGTCGCGCAACTTTCTGATTTACTTCGCGGCGAAGCTTTGCAAGCTCCGAGACGAGACCCGCATATTTGGAAGCGTTGCGGCTCCACGCGATATTCGCCTGCACCGAAGTCTTGTCGAGCGTCGGGTTAGTCGTGGTCTGGTCACCGGGCAGAAGTGTTTCGTCCTTACCGCCGTGGTTTACCTCGACCTCGCCCTCGACGACTGAGACGCGCGATCCTTTCGTACCGCTCTCAACCGCGAAGATCGTACCCTTTACCGAAACCAGCGAGTCTGGCGTCTGAACATACAGCCGGCCGTTGTGCTGTTTCGCCGCCTCGACGATCACATCACCACGCTCGAGCCGGATCGTCACGCCGCGCATATTCTCGGTGACCGAGAACTCCGAGCGTTCACGCATCTCGATGGCAGAACCATCCGCGAGTCGCAGAACCGCGTTCGAGTCTTTTCCGGTCCTGACACGCTCGCCTTTCTGAAGCTGCTCGCCGGGTGCGAGTACACGCGTCTGAGGATCCGAAACGACGTACACGACACCGTCCGCGTTCTCCACGGTCGCCGCCAATGTACTTCCCGAAAGATCGAGGCGTTCGTACATGAACATTCCCGCCAAGCCGAGACAGACGACGAGCGCTGCGGCGAAGCCGAGGCGGAGGCCGTTGTTCAACTTCCATCCACCGAAAAATCCGCCGGCGCGAACCGGCACCGGAGTGCGGGCGCCGTTTGCCGTTTCGCCAGCTCGCTGGGCCGTGAGCTCGCGGCGGCACGGGATGCACTCGTTCGAATGATCTTCGAGCAGCATCGTCCGTGCAGCCGAAAGTTTCCCTTCCAGGTAAGCCGGGATCAGCGATTGAAAATCGGCACATCCGCGAATTTGTTCTGCGTTATTAGTACTCATAGTATTTATGCTCTCCAGATTTGAAGCCATGGATAAATTGTCCGCGGCGTGCGCTCTGACCCGTGCCCATACGCGTGCCGCCGATTCGTCTACGCTCGACGGATCGACCTGCTCATTGCGTATGTTCTGTGTTGCGTTTTCGATGATCGCGTCCAGGTCTCGTTTATTGTGCTTCATGATGTTTCTCCAAATAATTGCCGATCTCCTTACGCAGACGGGTTCTTGCACGGTGGAGCGTGACTGCAACGACCATCTGTGACGTACCCAGTACCTCGGCGATCTGGGTGTTGTCGTACCCTTCGAAATAGCGAAGCGCGAATGCTGTCGCGGCACGCCCCTCGAGTTTCGCCACGGCCTGGCGGATGAGATCCCGGAGCTCGGCATCCGCGAGATCGTCTGCCGGAGTCGGGACCGACACCATCCTCCCCTGATCGAAATCGACGACGTCCAGGGAAACCGAGTTCGCTCGCTTTCGATGCCTTACCAGATCGAGCGATGCGTTGATCGCAGCCCGGTACAAAAAGGCCCGCGGATTCGGTGAGAGGTCCCTCGCCGTCCAGCCGCGCGTCAGCCGCATAAATATGGTCTGCAGTACATCCTCGGCGTCGCTTTGGCTTCCGGTTATCCGGTAAGCAACCCGGAAGATACCTCGATAGTGGTCGTTAAACAGCGCTTCGAGACTGGCGATGCCGGGGTTCCCAGCCGTCGATTCCTGCTCGATCGTGCTTTTCGCAGAGCCTAATGGATCGGTCACAAACACAATGTTAGCTGCGGTCGGGCTCACGTTGTTCTCCTTTGTATCGTCATCCAGATACATAAACGTGACCCGGAGGTGTTTATTAACACGCGGGAGAAATAAAATTCGAGACGGTGGGGCCTGAAATGGATCAGTCGCAACTCGAAGCTTCTCGTTCATTCAACGAAAAGCATTTATCCCCGGTTCCCGATACTGATCCCGAGCACGCCAGCCGAAACGCCGCTATTGACAGCCGTTCCGTGCAATGTAAACGGAGTTTACCGAGGTCGAGTTTCTATAGGGATTTGGGAATTCGATATTATGGGCGTCTGCGGAGCCAAACGTGCGACGGAGGCGCTCGGTAAATTCCTCGTGCGCGGGATCGTTGGACCAGAGACCAAAGCTCCCGCCGGGTTTGAGCTGGTTCCGTATCAGCGCGAGACCCTCGGATGTGTATAACGACTGGTTTGTCTGATCCAGGAAATGTTCGGGTGAATGGTCAATGTCCAGGAGTACAGCGTCGAACTCGCGGCTGGGCGACTCCGGATCGAAGCCGGTTTGGGCGAGCTCAAAGAAATCGCCTTGTCTTAGCTCGCACCGAGCATCTCCAGTGATCTCACGGCCCTGAGGAATGAGCCCTTTCCGATGCCAATCGATCACGCCCTGAAAGAGCTCGACGACCACTAAGCTTTTCACCTTTTTGTTTTTCAGGACTTCCAGGGCCGTGTAACCCAGACCCAGCCCGCCGACCAAGACGTCAAGGTCGCCTCGTAGCTGCGCCAGCCCAAGAATTGCAAGCTGTCGTTCGCTCTCGGTAAAAAGACTCGACATCAGATATTCGTCGCCGAGCTTTACCTCGAAAACCTCGAGGTTACCTAGAAGCGGTTCGATCCTCCGGCGGAGCGTGAGCTCGCCAAGCGGCGTTTCCTGATATCCGAGTTCTTGAATGTTCAATGCGTGCGCCACACCATCTCCAAATCTTCATGCGGACCATTCCCGATAAGGATACTGTCGATCGCCCGATCGCCATAGGACGATGCGTTCGTAACTAAAGCTTATTGAACTATTTCAAGAATAGTTTGCTTGAGTGACATTCGTCGCGGATGTCGTCGTCTCATCGATTGGTTTTACATGCGTTTCCCTTACGCCGGCATCACGGAACAGATCGCCGGGGCTGTGAAGAGATCGCCGACCTTCTACGGCCAGATAAAACTCACGGAATGATGAACGCGACTGCAACAAGCGCGGATAGCCCGCTCAACACCAGCAACGCGATTCCCGTTCGGGGCCACAGTCTTTTACCGCAGAAGGGACAAAACATTTTTCGGAGGCGGAGCTTCACATAGCAAGTCGGGCAGACTCGACGCAGGCGCCGCTTGGGGAAAGAACGCATGACCTAAATACACTCCAGACGCATAAAATACGCTCGGATATGCCGGCTCTCGGTAATCGTACATACGCTAATCGAGAAAAACATCAGCTAACCCGTGACAGTCGCGGCCATCGTGGAACCGGGCTCTGCGACGCGTCTCGCAGGTGGGCAAAAAAATCGTTTCACGTGCGTCGCCTTTCAGGTGGAAGTCGTCAATCCGAAGGACGAGTCAACACAAAAACAGCGCAATCCGGAACATCTACATTCTGCGTTTTCGCGAGAGCATTGGCTCTCAAGACCGCGCTTTTTCCACCTGGAGCTTCGATCAAAAGGGCCCGGTCGTCAGTTTGGTACTACCACATCACCTCGAAACGCCAGGTAGATCCTGGAAGGAGAACAACATGGAAGATCATCTCGCGGGCGACAATATGTCTCGACGAGTTTTCGTCAAAGGTCTCGGACTGGTCAGCTTCGCCCTTTTCATGAGCACGTGCGGAGGTTGCGAGCAGATCATCGAACAGATAAAGAACCGTCCTGTCCGGCGCAGGCTGCGGACCGGTTCGGCCGAAGTCGATGCCGACATCGCAACATATCGCGATGCGGTTGCCGCGATGAAGGCGCTTCCGGCTAGCGATCCGAGAAGCTGGGCGAACCAGGCGGCAATTCACGGTACTGCCGGTGTCGGCTTTAACCTCTGCCAGCACGGAACGGATCATTTCTTCTCGTGGCACCGCGCTTATCTCGTCTACTTTGAACGCATCTGCCAGGAGCTGACCGGCAATAAGAAGTTTGGGCTCCCATACTGGAACTGGAACCAGGATCCGGCGATCCACTCGGCGTTTCTGGATTCGAGCAGCAGCCTATTCTCGACACGAACCAATACATCGGTCGCCGGACATCCGTCGTTCTCGACGGAGACACTCGATGGAATATTCGGCGATACAAACTTTTTCACTTTCAGCAGCCAGATCGAAGGAACTCCGCATAATAGCGGACATACTTTTGTCGGCGGGGTTTTCGGCGGATTCGGTTCGGCAACGGACCCGATCTTCTGGACGCATCACAACATGGCGGACTATTGCTGGGCGAAGTGGAATCTTGAAATGGAGAACAACACTACGAATGACGCCGCCTGGACAAGCACCTCGTGGAACCATTTCGTTGACGCACAGGGTAATCCGGCATCGGCTACTGCGGGTGCTACGACACTGATGCCGCTGTTGAGCTACCGGTTCGAAAGCAGTGCCATCGGGAGTGCGCCCGCAGCCGATGAACCGGCCGAGGACGAGTTCAAGAGACTTGAGAAAAGGATCCGCGAAGGTGCCGATGTAAAGTTCGACATCAAGCGCCGCTTTCCGATCGCCGAACGCACGCAGCTCCGTGTCGGCCGTCCATTCTCGAAGGAAACACGGCTCGCCCCGCAGGACGTCGCTTCGATCATCAACAGCAACCGGGAACAGGAGCGAATATTTGCGAGCATCCAGTTTGCACAACTCCCGCCGGTTAGCGACTTCTACGTTCGCGTCTTTCTGAATATGCCAAGTGCGACCCAGGAAACGCCGATCGAGGATCCGCATTTCGCGGGAACGTTCTCATTCTTCGGCACGCATACCGAGAATGCTCATCATCAACACCAGCCTCAGTTTCTGGTTCACATCACGGACACGATCCAAAGGCTTCGGCAGCGAGGTGAGCTGACCGAGACAACTCCGATCTCTGTTCAACTGGTTGCCGTTCCTGTAAAAGACGGTTTCGAGCGAGCCGACGCGGAGCTGATCCTGAACCAGATCGAGATCATCGTGACGCCCGTCATAGTGAACCAACGTCGTTGAGGAGTATGCTGAGAGACAGGAGAATTGCCATGCTTTTCAGATTTCACGCATTCGCCTGTCTCTTATTTTGTCTCGCATCCCTGAATTTCAACTGCGGCGATTCGACTGGATCAGTGTCTGACGTCCCGAACACCACGAACGATAACCACGAGCCGGGATTTGTTCTCGACGCGCGAAACCGCAAGGTTTCGCAGCGTCTGGCTGAGGATCTGCGCAACGCGGAAAGTTACAAGTTCGTCGAGACCGAGCTCGTGAAGATCCAAAATCCGCGTCAACTCGCGATCCGTTTCGAGGTTCACTACGCTGGTGCAGGTGACGATGAGATCCTGCTTGGGACGTTCAGTCCGTTCCCGGCTGACAACCCGGGTCGCTTCATCGTGCCGACGCAAGGAAAGCTGCGTGCGGGCGGCACACTTACACTTACGCTGGTGCTTCCGTCCGACGCCGACGGCTCGGCCGTTCGAGTAGAAGCGCACAGGTTGAAATTGGTACGGTGACGGACGAGCTAACGCTGACTGAGGCTCGATCGAGAAAGGGAGTCGTCTTTCGAACGTCGCGAGTCTTAGAACCTAGCGGCCGTACGTGTCAGTTAACTCGGCCAATCGTTCGGCGATCTCGTCGGTGAGATCGCCGTCTTTGTATCGCCACTGCCAGTTTCCGTCGGTTGTAGCCGGGCGGTTCATTCGCGAGTCGTTATTGAGACCCAGCACGTCCTGCATCTGCGCTATCGCGGTGCTAGCGACCGATGACCAGATCGCCCGCATAAGCACCCAGTTGATCTCGGCCCCGTCCGTCGAAAGATATTTCCTGCAATGCTCGCGAGCCGGATTGTCACCGCCGAGCGATTCCCACCAGCCGA
>CAMLKY010000014.1 GCA_946480545.1 uncultured Acidobacteriota bacterium | reverse complement strand
GCATACGCACTTGAGCAGTTGCGCCGGTACGACGAAGCGGTCGAGCTCTATCTGGAGATACCCGACGGTCGCAACGAGTACCACGGATGGCGAGCGACTGAGCGTCTGCGCATGATGTCGAATGACGACAGGTCTCGTGCTGCGGTCGCTGCGAAAGTAAATTCGTTGAGCAACGGTATCGCTGGAAACAGTGACGCCGTGCGAAAAAATCTTCAGGCGCTGGCGAGGCTTACCGATTCAGTCCCGGAGCGCGAGAAGATCCTGGAGAGACTTAAGGCCGTCTACGCCAAACTGCCGGCGTACTCGGCTCCATCTCATAAGCTTCTCGAGTTAGGACGGCGGTCCGCGGTCGAGGCACCCGTTCGCCCGAGCGCCGCAGACGAATTGCTTTTTCTGGGTTTGTATGACGAGGCCGCTCCGGAGCTCGAGCTCGCCGGTCCGCGGTCGGGTCAATCGAAGCCTGATTTCGATTACACCCTTGCCGTCCTCTACACGCGTGGTGACGCGGCGTACAGGGGATCGGCATTTGTCGAATCGACGTGGAAGGCCCCCGCAGATTACCAGGTCGGTCTCTTCCCCGCGGATCTCGCCGGCCTGGCTTACCCGGCACCGTTTGCGGACGACCTTCAACGATTCGCACCTCCGAGAAATGTCGATTCGAGGTTCCTGCTCGCGATCATGCGACAGGAATCGCGCTTCCGCCCCGACGTCAAATCGTACGCTGCTGCACGTGGCCTGATGCAGTTCATCTCGACCACCGCCACGCGTATCGCCGGCGAGCTTCAGCGCGAGGATTTCGCCAGGATGACCTTTACGACCCCGCGACCGCCATCCTGTTCGGTTCGCACTACACCGCAAATCTTTTCAAGCAGTTCCCGCACCAACCGGCGGCCGTCGCCGCAAGCTACAACGGCGGCGAAGACAACATGGCGCGCTGGCTCGCGAGATCAAAGTCCGATGAGCCCGAGCGCTACATTCCCGAGATCGCGTTCTCACAATCGAAAGATTACGTCTACCGCGTCATGTCGAACTACCGGATGTATCAACTGTTATACGACGAGGGTTTGAAGAGGCGGTAACAACCCGCAGGAGCAACTGTTGGCAGGTATCTCGCCAACGGACTGGAGCGCAGGCATCTTGACTGCAACGCCCTGGCTTCCGCGGCGTAAAGCGTTTGGGATCCTGCGCTTCGGTCGCGCTGCAGGCTGCCTTGCTTACTCTCACCCCCTTCTGCAAGAATCTCATTTCACATCCATGCGAAAATTCATACTGCTTTTATCAATCTCATTGTTCGTCTCGGCCTGCCAGCAGAACACGACGCAGGGACCCACCGCAGAACCGAAGCGTTACCCGTTAAAGGGAAAGGTCGTATCGGTCGATCGCGATAAGAAAAGCGCGAAGATCGAGCACGAAGAGATCCCTGGTTACATGCCTGCGATGACGATGGATTTTCCGATCCATGAAACGTGGGTATGGGACGATCTGCTTCCCGGATCTGAGATCCGTGCCGAGCTGGTCGTCGACAACAGCGCGAAAGATCCGTACTGGCTAGAGAAGATCGGAATAATTGCCGCCGTGCAGCCCGGACAGCCGACGCCGCCTGTCGATGACCGGTTCGCTCAGGTCGGAAAAGAGGTCCCGGATTTCACATTGACCAACCAGGACGGAAAGAAGATCTCGCTAAAGGATTTTCGCGGTCATCCGCTCGCGATCACTTTCATCTACGCACGTTGCCCGCTCGCGGACTACTGCATCAAGATGTCGACGAACTTCAGCGACGCGGCCAACCGGATCATGGCCGAGCCTGAGGCGAAAGACAGATACCGATTGCTCAGCATCTCGTTCGACCCGGCGAATGACACACCCGATAAACTTCGGTCCTACGGCCTTGGCTATCTCGGCAAAGACGCGAAACCGGATTTCAGTGTCTGGCAACTCGCCGTCGGCACGGACGCCGAGGTGCGAAAGATCGCTGACTTTTTCGGATTGCGTTATGAAGTGGATGAGAACGACAAGACCCAGATAAATCATTCGCTGCGTACGGCAGTGATCGCACCGGATGGCAAGGTGACAAAGATATTTGCCGGCAACGAGTGGACCGTGAACGACCTGATCCGTGAGATGAGGACTGCGGGTGAGGGTCAACCGACTCAGCCCGCGGAGTAAACTTCCTCGCCTGCAACGATAGTAGTTACGACGTGACGTGCGTGAGATGAAAATACCAGCGCGGCCTCGATGTCATAGACAGGCCGCTGCGAATGATCGAGCGAGACGATCGCGATATCGGCTTGCTTTCCGGCTTCGAGCGTTCCGATCTTGTAGTCCAGCCCCAAAGCCTTCGCTCCACCGAGGGTAGCCAATTCCAGAACCTCACGTGCCGACACGAATCTGCGACGCTCGGACCGGTTTCGTGCGGCGAGCGCAGCGAACCGAGATTCCTCGAGCAGATCGCAGATGTTGTTGCTTGCCACCGAATCGCTTCCGAGACCGACCTCGACTTCGCGTTCAAGAAACCGCTCGAGCGGAGCATAGCCGTGCCCGAACTTCGCATTCGACTTCGGACAATGGGCGATCTTTGAACCGCTCTCAGCGATCAGATCGATGTCCGCGTCCGACACATTCACACAATGCGCCAGCAGCGGCTTAGCGGCTAGGATGCCGGTGCGCGACAGAAACTCCAGGGGTGAGCACTCGGGACATTCCCACACGACTCCCATCCGCTGATAGAACTGGTTAAAGAATCCTTGCCCCTTACGCAGGAGCAGATCTTCTTCGACCGATTCCGCCGCGTGAATGGTCAGCTTAATTTCGTTGTCCATCGCGTGTCGCGCGATCAGCTCAAATAACCTGCGGCTTACGGTGTACGGCGAATGTGGTGAAAGGCCGACCTCGACAAGTTTAGTCGACTGCTCGCGGAGTGTTTCGAATTTTTCGATCAGTCTTGCAAAGTCGCCTTCGGCGGTGGCATTGTCCGGCGAAAACTCGGTCTCCTGAAACAGGACGCCGCGTAATCCGACTTGCCTGAGACCTCTGAGTCCAGCCTCGCCAAAGCGGCCGATATCGCCAAAGCACGTCACGCCCGCGCGGGCCCCTTCCATTGCGCCGGCTGTAGCCCACGATGTTATCTCTTCGTCTGAAAGATTCGAACGCAGCTCGTTCAGCTTGAGAAGCCACGACTTAAAATCGTGCTCGACCGAGTCGAGCGCTCCTCGCATCGCCGTGATCTCGAGATGCGAATGACAGTTCACAAATCCCGGCACGATCGCCGCCTCGCCAAAATCCTTGACAGGGATTTCAGGGAAGCGTTGAGCGATAACATCAAGTTCGCCGACATCGACGATCCGGTCGCCGTTCATGACGATCGCCCCGCGAGCGATCGGGGTCGAAGAAATAGGCAGCAGGTGGTCGGCAGCGAGGATCCTCATTTCACGAGTATGCTCTGGTCGGAACGATAGCGTGCGAGGATGGAAGTGACGTAGCTCCGCGTCGATGCGATCCCAATCCGCGAGACGAAGTCCGCCTCGGAGAGCCGGCCCGCGTCAACACCGCTCGTCCACTCCTCCACGCGGCTCGGACCCGCGTTGTAGGCGGCGAGCATCATCGCGGTTTCCGCCGGGCGCCCGCGGTACGGCTCACGCACTTTTTCGAGATACCAGCATCCAACCTGGATGTTGCGTTCGGGATCGCTAAGGAATTCGACAACGTTCTCATTGGCCTGCCTTTCAAACTCGCGAAACCCTGTCTGCCGCGCCCACTCGCGAGCGACCAGCGGCGTAACCTGCATCAGGCCGATCTCGTCGGCGTCGCCGATCATCCATTCGCGAAACCAGGTCTCCTCGTATATCAAACTCCACACGAGGCGCTCGTCGAGCCTGTAGATGTGCGCCTGCCGGACGATCAGGGCATCGTGTCGGTGTTCCCAGTATTTGTAAAAGAAGTACGCACCAGCGGTCCCGACAACGGCCGCGATCAGCAGGCACGAAACCACGTATCTCTTCATCTCTCTACAGGTGAACCAGGGTGTGAAGTATCTCTATGCTTTCTTTGGCGTCACTGGTCGCTTTCGGCTTCCGTCCGGCTGCGAGCCATTGGAACGTTCGTCGTCCGCGTAAGACAAACTGTGCGCGGCCTGACCTTCGCCGACACGCCCTGCTCGCACCATCTCGGCGACGCGGAAGCGCACGTAGCCCTGGCCCTGCATCTCGGCAAACAGCTCGGTGTCATAATCGGCGTCGCGGGCCATCTCGCGTCTGATATCCAGCAGGACCTCCAAAAACTTCGGTCGTCGGTACATCTATGAATAGTAAAGCCTGATTCGGCAGTCGAAGCAAGATTAGCTATGTACGAGGAACTCGGGCGTGACTATTGCGGGCGAGAAAAACCCGGCGGCGGTGTTGAAGAGTCGGATGCGGGCCTGCTTTCGGACATTCGCAAGATGTCCGAAGTTCCATGTCACGAGGTAATCGACCTTGTGTATCGAGGCCAAAGCCACGTGGAAAGCATCTGCGATGAACTTGCGGTGAAAGATCCCACGTGAAATGTAACCTTCGGCCAGGATCGCGGCTTCGTCCGGGAACTCGAGCATCTCGAACGGCTCGATGATCTTCATGTAACCGGCACGATGCGGCTCGTCGACACGCTCCAGCTCGCGGCGAACGAGAAGCGAAATGCAGGAGCGATACTCGGAGAGCTCGTGCTCGAACCAGCGGATCGTGAGGTCGCGGCGAAAAGGATCACCGGCATCCAGGTAGGAGCCGATCACTGATGTCTCAAGATAGAGGCTGAGCTTCATCCATCACCAGTCTACTGTTCCTGGCTGATCGGCACGAATGTGACTTTCGAGTTCTTGAAGTCGAAGGTCATTCGGTAGTTCCGCAGGAAGTTACCGCCAAGGATGCCGGCCTGCTCGAATCCGGAGGCTTCGTTGATCATGTCCAGGTCGAGCGCAATCGCGGTGATGCTCTTTCGCGAGTGCGACCCGAAACTGACTCGCGGCAGTAGAAACGACGGCACATCGTCGGTTACGCCGGCCGAGCCTATCACCCTCATCCTTTCAGTCTTCGCGAACGAGCTGACCGGCTCCGAGCTTGCGACGTCGTGAGAAATTACCGAAACGCTGGCCCCGGTGTCGACGATAAAGTTGAGCGGCTCCTCGATTCCCTCGAGCGTTACTTCCCCGCTAAGAAACCCGCTGGATGTGAGACGGAGCGGCAAAGAGATAGCGTCGCGGACACCGGCGAGGCCCTCCGAATCTTTCTTCGTTAATGTAAACGTGTGTGCACCGTAATCGAGAGTCGTTAGAAATTTCGATATCAGCGAGAGACCGATATAGCCGTCGATGTCGTCCCCGTCGCTATGAAACTTTCGAATGTAGACGGGCACATTTCGAATGTCGACCTGCCCGATCTCGACCTCTCTCAGAAACCCGTACACTATCTCAAAGCGGCCGTCGCCGCCGATACCTTTAGCGTAGCCGCCGCGTGTCACCGGCTCGATCTTGAGTCGCTTGGCCGTCTCCTCGGAGATCACTGAGATCCCTGATCCGGTATCGAGAACAAACCGCAGCGGCTCATCAAGTCCGTTTACCGAGAGTTCAATGACCGGACGGTTACCGATAACCTGGATCGGAACAGTCGTCTCGGCCTCGCCTCCGGTTACATACAAAGTCTTTTTCTGACCGAGGTAGCGAAGAAAACTGATAAGCCCCTTGATCCGCTGGCGGCGATCGTCGTCCGTGTTACGTGACAAGGTCAGAAAGCGGTGGTATGCGTCGGCAGCTTCCTTGTACTGCTCGGCACGCGATGAAACCTGGGCGAGAGCAAAGTAGTAATCGGGCTCGTCGGCGTCGAGGAATACCGCCTCTTTCAGGCTGCTCAGGCTCTCAAAGATACGGTTCTCATAAAAGTCGAGCATCCCGTAACCCGCCCAGGCCAGCGCCTCACGCCGGTTAAGTCGGATAGCGTTGAAAAAGATGGTACGAGCCTCACGAAACTTTCCGGCACCCAGCAGTGTGGCCCCGAGGACCGCGAACGCTTGCGAGTTCTTTGGTTCGGCCCTTGCCACGGGGAATGAAAGATCATAGGCCTCGCGAAGACGCCGCTGCTTGACGTAGACAAAGGCGAGCTTCAGCTTGGCTCCCGAGTGCCCTGGGTCGAGCCCGATCGCTCGCTTGTAGACCTTCTCGGCTTCGCCGTAATCGCCCTTTTGAACAAGCTTCTGCCCCTGACGTAGGAGCGAGCGAACATCATCGCCATTAGCCTGCTGTATGTCCGACGCGGCGACGCTCGAGACCGCAACAGCGGTGAGCACGATAGCGAGAGTGCGCGTTTTTAGGGAAGGAGTGCAAAGAAGGCGAATAAGGGGAAATCGCGGCAGCATAGAAACAAACTCCTTCAGGCCCGGGCCTTTAAAATTCACTTCAGGATCTGGCCGGTCTTCATCGACCAGAGCACCAGATCCATCTCGTCAAAATCGATTTTTGTTCTTTCAGTAAGTTCCCTAAGCTTGTCTTCAACCGTTAGATACCGGGACCTTGTATTTGGTGGCTTTGGCGAGTCGATTATTTTTAGCTCGTACAGGCATTTGAGCACGTGCTTATCTAGGATCGCGTAGCCTTTTAGCCCGATGTTCCGCAGATAATGGCTTGCCTCTTTGTACCCGAGTCCCTTGATCCCCTTTTCCTTTACAAGCCAGTCGCGCCGTTCGATGGGCGAATGGAAATCCGAGAGTCTTTTACGCAGCTCGAGATTACAGTGGTTCCGCAGGAATTCGCGCGAGGCATACACATAGCGGGCACGTGCGTTTGGGTAGCGGTGAACCCCGATAAGCGCGCTCGCGATCTCGGGCTGCGTTCCCGTCTCGAGAAGCGGCCGGACCGCGTCTATCGAACGGAGACCCATCTTCGCCGAGCATCCGCCGGTAAAGAAGCAGAACACCATTTCCTCCCAAAGCCGTGCATCGGAACCAGTGCGCCATACCGATTCAAACTCTGCGAGCCGCTCTTGAATCTCTTTGCGCCGCAGGCGGTGGGTCTCGAGGATCCGCTCGAGCGTTACAGGTGAGGTTTCCTTTTTCACGGGTTTCTCTACTGGTAGAAGTCTATTTCCGGCCAAAAATAGTGTCAATAAGATCTGGCTCGACGCGAACTGCAAAAGTCCAGCGAAAATGCCGTATTAGCATCGGCAATGCGTTGTATTGCCTGATCAATTGACCGGCATCCCGGACGAGGGATATTTCATCTGAACGGCACACCCCACCGCGGAGGATGGTGGGCCGGATTTGGGATTGAATAGGTGGCAGCCTCGCATGCTATACTGGCTTCAGCTTTCGCGGGTGCCTGCCCCGGCCTACCCCGGCCAAGAGATAATAAATGAACAAGGTTAAAAGAATTACGGGTCCTATCTCTTTCGTCGTCGGGCTATTTTTGTGCACGTCGGTTTTCGGTCAGGCTGATTCGGGTTCCGGTACTGGCTCGGGTCCTGCCGCTCGTCCGCTTCTCCAGGACATAAAGGTCCATAAAGATGCTGCCGATTCGGCTCCGCTCGTAAAGAAGACGGGCAGCGCGGGTCCGGTTTCGGCTGATGCCGCTGTTCCGACTGCCGTAAAATCGAAGTTCCCTATCCTCGCCGACACAGCGATCCCGGGTCATTCCGGAGTCCTTGTCGAAACCCTCGAGGGGAACGTGGTGGTCGAGAGCTTCTCGAATTTCGCCTTTAATCCTGCTTCGAACGTAAAGATCGCGACGTCTTACGCCGTACTCAAGACCTTCGGGCCCGACTACAGGTTTCCGACCAACATCTGGACCGACGGCAGTTACGAGCAGGCTACGCAAACGGTGCACGGCAACCTGTACATCTCGGGCCGTGATCCGATCTTCGGATTTGAGCATGCCGTTGCGATAGCGGCCGAGCTTAACCGCATGGGTATTCGCACCATCACGGGCGACCTGGTTGTGACGGATAACTTCGCGATGAACTATTCAACATCGGCACAGCGGTCAGCACAGACGCTGTTTGCCACGCTTGATGCAGCGAAGCGCTCGACCGCTGCGACGCGTGTCTGGACGAATCATCTCATCAACTCGGGGAAGGCGCAGCCGAGCACGGGACTTCCGAGCGTGGCTTTTACCGGCAGCGTCTACGTACAGCCGATGCCGAGCAATGCGAAGCTGCTGTTCACGCACGAATCGACCCCGATGCGCGACATCGTCAAGGTGATGATGTGCTACTCGAATAACTTTGTGGCCGAGAGGCTCGGTGACATGGTCGGCGGACCGTACGCGGTTGCTCGCCTTGTTCAGCAGAATGCCGGTCTTCAGCCGTATGAATTCAATCTCGCGACCGCGAGCGGGCTCGGGATCAACCGTGTGACGCCGGCGGCGATGATGAAGCTTCTACGTCTTCTGAGAAACGATCTCGCACGTTACCGAATGACCTTCGCGGATATCATGCCGGTCGCGGGACTTGATCGGGGTACGCTCGAGAACCGGTTCGATACCGACTTCTCGTCCGGAAGCGTGATCGGTAAAACGGGAACCCTGGGACAGACGGATGGCGGTGCCAGTGCTCTCGCAGGCGAGATCAACACGCGAAACGGCAAGCTGCTCTTCGTGATCTTCAACCAGCGCGGCAGCGTTGCTCGGTTCCGGAGCTTCCAGAACAGTTACGTATCCCTGATCCAGGGCCAATTCGGCGGCCCGGCGCCGATCGCATACCAGCCCGTGTCGCTGGATTACAGAATGTCGAAAACGAGATTTTCGTACCCGAGCCAGGTAGCGGCGAACTAAGATAAGCCGCATGTAAGTTTGCATGAAGAGGCCGCCCGAGAAACAGGGCGGCTTTTTTGCGCGCCGAGCGCGATTGCAGCGCGGGCATCCTGCATGCGCCTCGGTCGCGCCCGTCGCGTTTGTTCAATCCGGCACGTTGTTGCAAACTCTATCTCGAACGGCTGCCAAGCGAATGAGCGACATCGAAAAAGACCCGTCGGATCCGACAACTGAAGCAGAAGAGGTCGCAGATCCGTCCTCACCGGACGATGGTCTCGAGCAAAACCCGCCCGGATCTCAATCACAAAGCGTCGCGCGCTCAGCCGGGATCGTTTCCGTCGCGGTAATGTTTTCTCGGATCTTTGGTCTGATTCGGGAAACGATCTTCGCGAGGTTCTTTGGAGCCGGTTTCCTCTACGACGCGTTCATCGTCGGATTTCGAATACCGAACCTGCTCCGCGACCTTTTCGCCGAAGGCGCGCTTTCAGCCGCGTTCGTAAAGGTCTTCACGGACTACCAGCTCAAAAACAGCGAGGCCGAAGCATGGCGCCTCGCGAGCCTTGTCTTCAACGCGCTCGCCGTGGTTCTGAGCATCGTCACCATCCTCGGCGTGCTCTTCTCACCGCTTCTCGTAAAGATCATCACCTACAACTATCTCGGCGATCCGAATCACTACTACCCCGCCGAGAAGGCCGAGCTCGCGACGACACTGATGCAGATAATGTTTCCATTCATTCTGCTCGTCGCACTCGCGGCCCTGGCGATGGGCGTGCTGAATACAAAGGGACGATTCGCGATCCCTGCATCTGCGTCAACCGCATTCAACATCGCCTCGATCATCGCCGGCCTCCTCCTCGCGTACTGGCTTAGCGGCGGCGACTGGGAGCGCTCGACCGATAAGCTGAGCATTCCCAGCGACGCGGCGCAGTGGGCAATGATCGGCATGTCGATCGGTACGCTAATCGGCGGAGCGGCTCAATTTCTTATCCAGCTTCCATCGCTGTTCAAGGTCGGATTTCGATTCTCGCCGCGGCTTAGTTTTCGCGACGAAGGAGTTCGCCGGGTGATGCGACTCATGGCTCCGGCGATCATCGGCACATCGGCCGTGCAGGTGAAGGTTGTGGTCGATACGATCGTCGCGTCGGGCATCGATGGAGGAGCGTCGTGGCTGAGCTATGCGTTTCGATTGATGCAGTTTCCGATAGGCGTATTCGGTGTTGCGGTCGGCACCGCTGCGATCCCGACGCTTTCACGGCTTGCATCGGAAAGCAATCTCGATAAGTTTCGAAACACTCTCTCGGACGCAATGAAGCTGGTGTTCCTTCTCGCCATCCCGTCCGCGTGCGGGCTGATCGTGCTCGGAGATCCGATCGTGCGGCTGATCTACGAACGGGGCGAGTTCGACGCTTTCGATACGAACATGGTCGCGTGGGGATTAACGGCGTACTCGCTCGGGCTTGCCGGTTATGCTGCGATCAAGGTCCTGTCACCGGCTTTCTACGCCCTCGATGATGCAAAGACGCCGATGTACGTCAGCCTCGCGTCGATCGTCATCCACGTTGTGACGAGCTTCGGGATGATGCAGTTGCTGTCGAACGTCGGACAGTCTCCGGAAAGACCAAACGGTTACGGCCACGCCGGTGTCGCACTCGCAACATCTATCGTCGCACTCGTGAATTTTCTTGCGCTATGGTTTTTGATGCGACGACGCATCGGTCGACTTAACGGCCGAGACGTAGTTGCTGGCCTTGCGAAGATATCCGTCGCGTCCGCAATAATGTCGGCCGCGGCTTACGCCACCTATTACTTTCTTCACCGCTACTTCGCAGCCGCCGGTTTGACTGCCCGCCTTATCGAAACGTTTGTCCCTATCGGAATCGCCGGTGTTGTATTCGCCGGGGCAGCCAAGGTCCTGGGTGTTACGGAGATCGAGAAGATCTATCAGATCTTCGCTCGGCGATTAGGACGGCGTACCTGACCGGAGCGCGGGCATCCTGCCTGCAGGTCGCGAAAGCGACGTCAACCGGTTATGGTTCGACAAGGCAATCGCTTTTTCGGCCTTTGGCCTCACGCAGTCAGGATGTCCGCGCTCCAGTCGCGCGCCCGTCGTGCCCACAGGACGCTCGCACCTGAATCGCACTTGTGACATTTCATTTGCGCTGGGTTATCCTTCGCCGATGATCACGCCATTTCGAGATATTCATCCGCTTATTCACACTACCGCCTACGTTGCCGATGACGCGATCGTCATTGGCGACGTCGAGATCGGTGAGGAGGCTAGTGTCTGGTTCGGGTCGATCTTGCGCGGAGATGTTAACTACATCCGCATCGGCTCCCGGACGAACATACAGGATGCATGCGTCGTTCACGTCAGCTCAAAAGATCATCCGACCATTCTTGAGCATGAGATCACCGTCGGACACCGAGTGACGCTGCACGGCTGCCATGTCGAGAGCGGCTGTCTGATCGGAATAGGCTCGATACTCCTCGATGGCTCACGCATCGGCCGGAATACGCTCGTCGCGGCCGGAAGCCTCGTGACGCCTGGTACCGTCATCCCCCCGAACTCTCTCGTCATGGGAGCGCCCGCCAAAGTAAAACGCGAACTCACGCCCGACGAACTCGGCGATCTTACCGCGTCTTGGAATAACTACGTCCGGCTTAGCCGCGAGTACATGTCTGCCCGCTGACACACCGAACTTCTGGCACGAAATATCCTAGATAAAGGCCGCCGCAATTTTTTGTTTTGATTTAGTGCGCGACCCGGTTTTTATCTGGAGGTTCACAGTGTGCCGATTCGCTCTCTTTGTCTCGTATTGTTCCTGTTAACGGTCTTCGCCGCCGCGGACGGGAATGCGCAGGCCCCGTTAGCGAACGACATCGAGGACGGAGCTCCCATCGAGACTAATTGGAAACTGCAGCGAGGCTCCAAGGAATGGTCATTCGAGACGGGGTTCGCACCGATGCAGCCGACGTTTCTGAGCGGGCACAAGGAGTACGACACCGAAGGACGCAAGCTTGCGCTCGGAAGCTTTCGATGGGGCCGCGTTATCGGGACCAAGGGCCCGGTCACATACGAGTATCTTTTCGAAGCGATGCCCGTCACATACGCGATCAGCAACGAAGTTCGAAATCCGTTTTACACCGCCGATGGAAAATCTGGAGACAAGTATGCGACGGTACGTGAAAACACTTACGGAGCGGCGATCCATCCGGCGGGCTTTCGTTTCGTCTTTCTTCCGGGCAAGCGCCTGAAGCCGTTCGCACAGATGAGCGCCGGCTTTATCTTTACAAAGAAGCCGATCCCGGTACCGCAGAGCCCGTCCTATAACTTCTCGGGCGACTTCGGCGGCGGCTTGATGTACTCGCTCGACCGCGACCGCACGATCAATTTTGGCTACCGCTACTTTCACATCTCGAACATGAACATCGGCGAGATCAATCCCGGCTACAATGCGAACGTTTTCTACGTCGGATACTCGACCTTTTACAAATAGACGCGGTGTGTCGTAGAATCCACTCGACTTATTTCGCCTTTCAATCAAAACAATATGAAAAAGATGTTGGTGTCGGTCGTGTGGCTCGCACTGGCCGCAGCGCTGGTCTCGGGACAGGATGATACTGAAGAGCCGGGGAAGAACGAGTTGATGGTGTGGGGCGGATTTGCTCCGGCGGTTCGAACGTTCGATACGGGCGGGCGGACATGGGACGGCAAGCTCGGCATCGGCGCACTGCGATACTCGCGCCGGTTCAACAACAGCGACTGGCTAAATCTGAAGTACACACTCGATGCATCGGTTGTTGTGATGAACTATCCCGACAAGATCGTGACGGGGACCACCGTTACGCCGGTGCGTGAGACGAAGTGGGCGATAGGCCTGGCGCCGATCGGATTGCAGGGGAATTTTCGTCCGCGTAAAAAGCTCCAGCCGTTCATCGGATTGCATCTCGGGTTTCTACCCTTCACCGAAACCACGCCGAATGTCACCGGTAAGAAATTGAACTTCAGTACGGCCGGCGGCGGCGGTATCGAGTATCGCCTAAAGAACCGAAAGGCGATAACTTTCGGCTACAACTTCTACCATATCTCGAACGCCAGCCGCGGAATCGAGAACCCCGGCTACGACGCGCAGATATTCTTCGTCGGCTATACGTTTTTTAGTAA
>CAMLKY010000013.1 GCA_946480545.1 uncultured Acidobacteriota bacterium | reverse complement strand
CCGCGACCCGTACCCCTCGCCCGTAGTCGCGCGTCCAAACGCTTGCCGTGAGCCCAAATTCCGAATCGTTCGCCAGCCGGATCGCTTCTTCTTCGGTCTTGAACGTGGCGATCGGCAATGTCGGGCCAAACGTCTCTTCCTGCATCGGCCGCATATCGTTCGTCGCAGCCGTTATGACCGTGGGCTCATAAAACAAATTTTGGATTTTAGATCCTGGATCTTGGATTGCGGCTTTGCCGCCCGTGACGATCACGGCACCGGCACGGCGAAACTCTTCGACGTGATCCTCGACTATCCTCAACTGACGCTCGGACGACATCGCACCAATCGAAACATCCTCACGCGAACCGATGCCTTGAGTCAGCGATCGGGTCTTCTCGACGATCAGCCGTGTCAGCCTTTCAGCCGCGCCTTCCTGAACATAGAGCCGCTCGACCGAGGAACACGACTGTCCCGAATTACAAAACGCTCCCCAGACTGCCGCACCTGCCGCGAGCTCAAGATTGGCGTCGTCGAATACGATCATCGCGTCCTTACCGCCAAGCTCCAGAACTACCGGAGTCAGGTTCTTTGCAGCGGCCTCGGCGATCTTCTTCCCCGTAGCGACCGATCCGGTAAACATGATCTTGTCGGGGCCGGCGTTGACGAGTGCGGCACCGGTACGTCCATCGCCCGTGATCACCTGTACGAGTCCGTCGGGAGCGCCGGCGCGTTCAAAGATCTCACCGATCTTCACCCCGACGAACGGCGTCAGCTCTGAAGGTTTGATGACCACCGAGTTGCCGGCCATGATCGCCATCGCTGCTTCGCCAAGAGGTATTGAGAAGGGATAGTTCCACGCCGGAATTATTCCCACGACGCCGATCGGGTGATAGACGATCTTCGAATACCGCCCCAGGGCCGTGTAGAGCCCGATGTTTATCCGCCGCGGCCGAAGTATCCGTGAGGCCCGACGAGCGAAGTGCTGCATCAGATCGAGAACCGGTGCGATCTCCATCGCGATCGCTTCGCCAAATGGCTTGCCGGATTCGGCCGAGATAAGGTGCGCGATCTCGTCGAGCTCGGAAAGGATCACCTCTCTGGCTTTCATGACGAGCGCGCGACGCTGCCCGAATGACGTAGTTTTCCACCTGTGGAAGACTTCACGCGATCGCTCCACGGCGACCCGAACCTGGTCGTCGGAAGTCTGCGGGACCCGCCCGACCTCCTCGCCGGTCGCTGGGTTATACGAGACTATCTCATCTGTCGAGGGCTCAATCTGAAGTACCGAGGCCATGGCGAGATAATACTCCCGAGCGGGCGCGGTGAACAATCTCGCGTGTACCGAAGACCGACGTGGACTGACTGGAGATCAGGCCTCTGGCGGCTTGCTTGGCTCATTCGGAAAATAGGCCCCCGCCCCGCGGATCCTTTGCACAATCCCAAGAATTTTCTTCCGATTCCGCGGGTATGAGTGGCCACTCCGCCCGAATCGCCGCTCATTCCCCGGGAATAACCACTCATTCCCGCGGGATGACCGCTCACTCCCACGGGATCGCCACTCATACCCGCAGAATGGCCGCTCATTCCCGCGGACTCGCTCCCCATTCCGGCGCATCCGGAAGATAGCTACGCTCTAACCAAAATTCTTGTTGACAAACCAATTCCCGATGATTATTCTATCGTTCGGAGATTTGACAGAATGATTGACGGATTTGATAAAGCGATACTAAATATCCTTCAGCAGGACGGCAGGACCGCAAATGCGGAGATCGCACGGCAGATAGGACTTGCTCCTTCGGCTGTGCTCGAGCGGATCAGGAAGCTCGAGGAACGCGGCGTGATCCGCGGATATTCTGCCGATCTGGACGCAAAGGCACTTGATTACGGGTTGTCGGCGATCATTGCCGTTCGCACGAGCGAGTGCGGCGAGGGTGTTGGCGAGGAATTGTCCGCGATACCCGAGGTTCAGGAGGTTTATGAGGTGGCGGGCGACGACTGCTTCTACATAAAGGTCCTGAGTAAAGATGCCGAGTCGCTCGGCCTGTTTCTCCGGGAGAAGATCAAGGGCATACGGAATGTCGTCAATACGCGGACGACCGTGGTCCTCAAAACGTTCAAGCAGGGCACGCTCGTTCCGATCGAGCAGGAAGAGTTGAAGAAAGCAAGGGGTAAGTGAGATGACGTTACAGGGAATTGGGAAAACTGAGAGCAGCCGCAAGCTGCTCATTTTAATCGCCGCGTTTTTCTCGGTGTACATTTTCTGGGGTTCTACTTACCTCGCGATCAAGTACGCGATCGAGACTCTGCCGCCGTTCCTCATGGCCGGCGCACGCTTCGCTTTCGCCGGATCCATATTGTTCCTTTGGGCGCGGTTGTCCAAAGACTACGAAACACCGAAATGGGAGCATTGGCGAACGAGTATCATCGTCGGCACTCTGCTGCTTCTCGGCGGTAACGGCGGGGTCGTGCTTGCCCAGCATTACATCCCATCATCGCTCGCGGCGCTGCTCGTAGCGACTGAGCCGCTCTGGATAGTGATCCTGAGTTGGCTATGGCTGAACGGCGGACGTCCGAACTGGAAGGTCGTGCTCGGTTTGCTTATCGGTTTCGCGGGTGTCGGATTGCTCGTCACGGGACGAGCGTCGAGCGGCATCGAAGGAAGCGGATTCCAACAGTGGATCGGTGTTGTCGCGGTTCTTATCGGAGCGCTTTCGTGGGCGACCGGTTCGATATACGGTCTTCGCGGCGCGACGCCGAAGTCATCGATACTCGCTTCGGGAATGCAGATGATCGCGGGCAGCGTATCGTTGTTGCTGGTTGGCTTGATCCGTGGCGAATGGTCGACGTTCGATCCATCGGCGGTCTCGTTCAACTCGCTCTTTGGCGTCGGGTACCTGATCGTCTTCGGTTCGCTCATCGGGTTTACTGCTTACAGTTGGCTTCTCAAAAATGCACGACCGTCGATGGTCGCGACTTATGCATATGTGAATCCCGTGATCGCGGTGCTGCTGGGCTGGCTTATCGCCGGTGAGTCGATGACCGGGCAGATGCTGTTCGGAGCCGGTATCGTGGTGGGCTCGGTAGTATTGATCACTTCGCAGAATACGAAGGAGCCGGAATCGGAGCCGGAGGTTGTTCATGAATCCGGCGTTCCGGCTGCGAGGTACTCAACCTAAGACATGATTGCTAGGATCTGGCACGGCTGGACGACTACGGAGAATGCCGGAGCGTATGAAGAACTCCTGAGTAAGGAGATCTTTGCCGCCATTCGCGAACGTCAAATCGCGGGATTTCAGTCGATAAGATTGTTGCGGCGGGATACGGGGAACGGCGAAGTCGAATTCGTAACGATCATGGAATTCGAATCGATCGATGCGGTCCGCAGTTTCGCTGGCGAGGATTATGAGTTGGCTGTTGTTCCGGACGCTGCGCGGGCGTTGCTTGCCCGGTTTGATGAGCGCTCGCAGCATTACGAGATTCTGGTGTAATGCTGCGGCGGCGGCATCCGATTCACCCCAGCATCTTCCCGATCACGTCATAGCTGGCATCGATCGCCTCGGACAATTTCGACGGCTCGGTACCGCCGCCTTCGGCCATGTCGGGACGACCGCCGCCGCGTCCGCCGACGATAGGAACGATCTCCTTGATCACATTACCCGCTTTGACCTTTCCCGTGAGATCGTCAGAGACGCGAACAATGATACTGACCTTTCCGTCGGTTTCGCGTCCAAGAACGACAACGCCCGACTTTAGACGAGCAAGGAGTGTATCCGATAGCTGTCGAGCGCCGTTCCCGTCGAGGCCTTCGACGATCTTGCCCACGACCTTAACGCCGCCGATGTCTTTGGCCTCGTCTCCGTTCGATGTCGCTGCGCCGATCGCGCCGGTCGCGATCTTCAGTTTGAGATCGTCGATCTCTTTCCTGGTTCGTTTCAGTTCTTCCTGAAGCCGCTCGATCGCGTTCGGCAGATTATCACGTTGCGTCTTCAACGCAGCGAGGCTGCGATCGATCAGGCGTTCGTCCTCGCGGAAACGCTCGAACGCGTCAAAGCCTGTGATCGCGCGGATGCGACGCACGCCCGACGCGATGGCTTCATCCGACGTGATCTTGAACGCTCCGATATCACCGGTGGCCTTCACGTGAGTCCCGCCGCACAGCTCCTTCGAGAACACGCCGTCGCCGATACTCAGTACGCGCACATCCGCCCCGTACTTCTCGCCAAACAAAGCCATCGCACCGCCGCGCATCGCTTCTTCGATGGCCATAATGTTCGTGTTCACGGGTTGATTCTCGAGGACGTAACGATTGACGAGATCCTCGATCTCCGCGATCTCGGTTTCGGTCATCGGTTGGTAATGCGTGAAGTCGAACCGAAGATAATTCGGGGCGACGACCGATCCGGCCTGCTTTACATGCGTCCCGAGCACTTCGCGCAGCGCCGCATGCACCAGGTGCGTCGCCGTATGGTTGCGGCGGGTCGCATCGCGCTTCTCAGCATCGACGATGGCCGTTATCTTGTCGCCGACCTTGATCGAGCCGCTTTCGACTTTTGATTTGTGTAGTATCAGGCCGCTCAGCGGAGCGAACGTGTCAAGCACACGAACTTTCGATATGTCGTCTCCGCCAACGATTAGGAATCCGGTGTCGCCGACCTGTCCGCCGGCTTCGGCGTAGAATGGCGTCTCATCGAGAATGATCAGGCCTTCGTCGCCTTCGCTGAGCGTATCGATCTGCTTTTCATCACGAACGATCGCGAGCACCTCGACGTCCTCGACCCGCGTCGCGTCGTATCCATGAAACCTGCTCGTACCGAATTTTTCGGCAAGCTCTGCGTAGATGGGATTGATCTGCGACTTCCGCTCGGTGTGGCCGACGCCGGATTGCTTTTGAGACTCCTGCAGCGCTGCGTCGAAACGTACATTGAAATCGTCTTCTTCGTAGACGACGCCTTTTTCTTCCAGGTAGAGACGGATCAGATCTCGAGGCGTGCCGTATGTATCGTAGAGCCTGGCAATGTCGGTGAATAGTGATGAAGATCGAATGTCGAGTTCGTCGAGTTTCTTCAGTCCCACGGTAAGCGTGTTCCCGAACCTTTCCTCTTCGAGCCGCACCATCTTGCCGATGAACTCCCGTTGCGCCTCAAGCTCGGGATAAGCCGCGTGCATCTGCTCTATCACGAAATCGCAGACCTTGTAGAAGAACAGGTCCTTGAATCCGAGATGCTCGCGCCCGTGATAGATAGCTCGGCGCATGATCTTCCTGAGCACATAATTGCGCCCCTCATTGCCCGGCAGGATACCGTCGGCGATCGAAAATGCTGTCGCACGCGCGTGATCGGCGATGACGCGACAGGCAAACTGCTGAGATTCGGATAACGACTCGTAAACGCTCATTGAGTTGATTGTATACAAGTCTACAGCGGTTGGGGTAGCAACCGGAGCTCTTGAGATCCAGAATGTTCGTGCTGTTTCGTGTTGATTGGTGGTTCCAGGATTCTAATGAAACTGAAACCACGAACCAACACGAAACAGCACGAAACAGATCAATACCCTCAGGTCGCCTTCTTGATGCCGCCGATCAGGTGCAAAAGAACGCCGGCTAGTGCGAAGTAGATCCCGTACCGGCTCACATCCGAAAACGCCCTGTCGTGATAGGTCTCGCTGACGAATGCGATCACCAGCAGCACGCTCGAGAATATTAGGGCGGTCGAGCCGGCGTGCTGGACAAGCTCGCGCCATTTCTCTACCTGCTTTCGAATGTAAATGCCGAGAACGATATGGATGAGCGCCGAGAACAGGATGTAGATATGCCGCGACCGCATCAGCATACGGAACTCCTGCGGGATCGCATCCTTATCAGGAAAGTCCGCACGCATGTAGCTGCCTGTCGTTGTGAAAACGAAGAACAGCACGATACCGAAAATAAGATGGACCCACGACACGGCACGGATTGTCGCACTATTCAGACCTAACCGCCACGCCGGCCGTGGTACAATCCGTTCTCGTCGTTTTCACTTTTCACTTATCAGTTTTCAGTTATTCCGGAAAGAACTAGTGCGATGAGATCCTTGACCGCCGCTTTGCTGCTTTTCGCAACTATCGTGACGCCTGCCCAATCCAACAACTTGTCGCTCTTCCGCACGACCTATCTAAAGGAGGTCAAAGATGCAGGTATCGTCGGCAGCAGTTTTATCTTCATGAAGGAAGGCAAGATCCTGATGGAAGAGCACTACGGATCGGCGAACCTTTCAAAGGATCAAACGGTAGACGCGAACACGATCTATCATTGGGCGTCGAATACGAAGCCCTTCACCGGCATAGCCATCATGCAGCTTCGCGATCGCGGTCTGCTCAAGCTCGATGATCCGGTCACGAAATATCTTCCCGAGCTTCGCGAGGTACATAATCGCCACGGATCGATGGACGAGATCACGATCCGTCATCTGATGACCCACTCGGCCGGCTTCCGCGGATCGACATGGCCGTGGGACCGCGGACAGGATTGGGAGCCGTACGAGCCGACCGAGTACTCGCAGCTCGTGGCGATGTTTCCGTTCACCGAGATCCTGTTCAAACCCGGAAGCAAGTTCAGTTACTCGAATCCAGGGATAATCTTTCTCGGCCGGATAATCGAGAAGCTCACAGGGGACGATTACGAGGTCTACGTCGATAAGAACATCCTCAGACCGCTCGGCATGTACTCGAGTTACTTCGACGCGACACCTTATCACCTGCTGAAGCACCGTTCGCACTCGTACTACATGCGCGACGGCAAGCGCACCGAAGGACGCTTCGACGTAAACACCGGGATCACCGTCTCGAACAGCGGTCTGAATTCGCCGATCGCGGATATGGTGAAGTATCTGAATTTCCTGGTTGGAAGCACCCCTCCTTCAAAAGGAGGGGCGGCGGCCGCTTCGGCGGACGGGGTGGTTCGAGATGTTTACAACGGGGTGTTAAAGCGCTCGTCTCTGGAAGAGATGTGGAAGCCTCAATTGCCCACAACGGTCGACGCGAACGGCAACAGCGGATTTACGACGGATATCGGCTTGATCTATTTTCTAAACCGTCGCGACGGGCGAACGTTCCTTGGCCACGGCGGCGACCAGAACGGGTTTATCAGCTACATCGATTTCGAACCCGCTTCGAAGACAGCGTCGCTCATCGTCTTCAACACGAATGTGATCTACCCGGATGGCACTCCGCCGGAGAAAGACGTCGTGAGCCGATTGAGGAATGAGATAAGGAAGTTGTATTAGACGAATGATGAAGCCGCGTTAGCGGCGATATGAGTTTAGCCGTGGCTTTCAGGCCACGGGTAGACAGAAAACCATTCGCGTCGCCTAGCGACCGCAGGCTCATCAATTGCCGCTGACGCAGCAAGGGTCCTTTGCCGGCTACCGTGGCCTGAAGGCCACGGCTAAATTCAACCGAGTCGCTACGCGACCGCTCGCCACGACAAGCCGTCATGCAACTCCACCACCCGGATCCCAACTTCCCTGCAGTTTTCGCAATAGCACGATCTGCCCGCCGTGGTGAGCCGTGTGGGCGATCATGTCGGCCAGGAGGTCACGCCATTTCCGATGCTCGTGCGGTGGAGCGATCTCTTCGAACTTTGCATCGTCGGCCTGCTGAAGCAGCTCGCGCCATTCGGTCATGATCGCGTCGAACCGGGCTGCCTCGGTTTCCCAAGTATCGGTCTCGCCTTTGTCGAAAGTCTCGTCATTGTCGGCGATCTTGTACTCGTAGTCGTTCCCTTTGAACCGTTCGAGGTAGTCGATGGTGTAGTAGTTGAGATGTTGGATTATCTCGCGGATCGAATTGTCAGCACCGTCGGGTTTCCATTCGGCCTGCTCAGCGGTAACGTTTGCGATCGCATTCCGAGTCCCGACGAACCAACCATTCTCGTCGTAGCATTTCGTGAATTGCCTGATCAAGGTAGTTTTGACACTCATCGTATTCCCTTTATTGACTTAGTCGTATCACGATTCGATAATGTTCGAACTCTACAGACGATCGTGATGCGTAGAATTATTCATTTTCTCGCTGTCTGCGCGGCCGGGATCATAACTGGCGGCCAATATGTTGTTTCGTTTGATTATAATCCCACCGGTGTAGACGCATCATTCTATACCCAGAAAATACAGTACGCGATCCATCACATCGGGACGCCTCTGTTTGGCATGCTCATCGCGACGACCGTTCTCTGCTTTCTCGCGGCAGCTCTGTATTTTCGTGCAATGCGGCGCGTCGCGTTCTTGCTGGCGGGCGCCGGCGCATTCTTTCTGATCGGAGCAATGATCACACGCTTCGGAAACATTCCCTTGCTGGATCTGATGGATACATGGAGTGTAGCTTCGCCGCCGGCCGATTGGTTTGACGTGGCCTGGCGTTGGTACATTTTTCACTCAATACGCCTCGTTGTAGATCTTGTCGGGCTTTTCTTAGCTGTGGCGTCCGCTTTACTCGCCGCTCGAGATTTATCTCCGGAGTAATCCTCCTTGTATTCAAGTATGACTCCCTACGGAAACACGAACGGCAAATCAGGCGTTAGCGCCTATGAGATCCAGCGCGAGGCGATCATCGTCGAATTCAAACACGGCGGCAAATATGTTTACGACTATGATACGACCGGTCGCGAACATGTGGAAGAGATGAAGGTATTGGCGCTCGAAGGACATGGATTGGCAACGTACATCAACCGGAATGTTCGCGGACTGTTTGCTGAAAAGCTTTGATAGTCTCGAGACTGCCGCGCCTTTTTGAACGCGGATCGTGCGGATGAGGCGGACGATACGGATCTGATCGTTTTCAGATCGGTCTTATCCGCTTGAATACGCCAATCCGCGTTGAAAAACAGTCGCGGCATAAATAAATCGCAATCTACCAGCCGCGATGGATCTCCCATCGGTCAACGATCCTGCCATCGTCAATGACGTTGTAATGCGAGTGCTGTGCGGCCGTCAGGCAGGAATGATTGGCGAGAATGCGAACGCGATCGCCGACTTTGAAACGATCCGAACCCTCACCGGTGATCTCGCCGTGCTCCTGCGACAAGCCGGTCACACGCAGCCCTGTGTCATTTCCTTCGAGATCGAGAACTCTACCGTAACCGCAGCCGGGATCGATACCGACCGGGCCACGATCTTTCGACAGTGCTATCGCACCGGCGTCGATAACCATGCGCTTCTCGCCTGTGTGGATCACCGCCGCAAGAACCGTAAGCGCGGTGTCCTCGAACGCGCAGCTACCCAATGTCGCCTGAAAATTGTCGAAGAAGATGTAATTTCCCGGCCGGATCTCGTCGATACCATCGAGGTGATCGACGGTAGACATTGTCGGCGTCGAGCCGATACTGACGGTCGGGACTTCGATGCCGTCGGCGCGGAGTTTCTGGGCGAGAGCCACCATTACGTCACGCTCGTAGCGGGCGACCTTCAAAATGTCATCCTTAGTTTTGACATCGTACGAATGCCCGGCGTGCGTGAGGATCCCGGCGAAGTTGAGATTCTTAGCGTCGTTGATGATCCGCGGTATGGCGGCAGCATCATCAGTCTCAGGCTCGACGCCGACCCGATGCGTGCCACAATCGATCTTGAGAAAGACCTCGAGTCTAACACCTGCCTTTCCGGCCGCCTCATCCAGGGCGAGTACCGTGTCGGCGTCGTCTGTCAGCACATTCAACTTCACCCCGCCTCGCGAGATCTCGATAGCGTCCTCGAACTTCCCACGCTCGATCGGCACAGCATACGTGATATCACTGAAGCCGTTCGCCGCAAACGCACGCGCCTCGGCCAGCGTCGAGACCGTGATCGCACGGCCATGCCCGCCAGTCTGGATATGTGCCACTTCAATGCACTTGTGAGTCTTGATATGCGGTCGCAGACGAACCGCATTACGACGCGCCATGTCGCTCATCCGCCCCGCGTTGCGACGGACACGATCGAGGTCGAGAACCAGAGATGGCGTTCGCACTTCGTATAGGTTCATAACCGACGCCACGAGAAACACTTGATCCGTGCATTCCGTGTGTTCAGTGGTTTAGATCTTCTAACCACGGAGCACACCGAAGACACGGATTCAGGGTCGCTTCCGAACAAAGTTACTAAATTAATTTCTTCGCCTTCTTGACCACGTTTTCAACGGTGAAACCATAGTCACGAAAGACATCTTCCGCGGGAGCGGATGCACCGAAGCGGTCGACGCTGAGGGTGTCGCCGGCGTCGCCTACGTACTTCGACCAGCCGAGTGATACACCCGCCTCGATCGCAAGGCGAGCTTTGACTCGTGACGGTAAAACCGACTCTTTGTACTTCGCGTTCTGCTCGTCGAAGAACTCCCAGCAGGGCATCGAGACTACTCGGGTTGGAGTTCCCGAACGATTCAACCGAGCGCGGGCCTCGATCGCGAGGCCGACTTCGGAACCAGTCGCGATCAGTATGAGCTTCGGCGTGACAGCACGACCCGCCTTCGATTCGGCCTCGGCCAAAACATAACCGCCTTTGTGCAGTCCGCGTGCATCGGCGAATTTCTTTCTGTCGATCAACGCTACTTTCTGACGCGATAGCGCGAATGCCGTCGGAGCGTCCGTGCGCAGCAGCGCAGCACGCCACGCCTCGCGCACCTCATGTGCGTCACACGGGCGGATCAGGGCCAGGTTAGGGATAGCACGCAACGCGGCGAGATGCTCGACCGACTGATGCGTAGGACCATCCTCGCCTAGTCCGATCGAATCGTGCGTGTAAACGAACACGACCTGGATCTGCGACAACGCCGCGAGCCGGATCGCCGGACGCATATAGTCCGAAAACGTCTGGAAAGTTCCGCCGAACGGGATAACGCTGCCGTAGAGGGCCATTCCGTTCATCGTCGATCCCATCGCGTGCTCGCGGATACCGAAATGGATGTTGCGATTCGCGTAACGGTCGGCCTGCATATCGGCGGACGATTTGATGTACGTGTTGTTCGACGGCGTGAGATCGCCCGACCCTCCGATCATCTGCGGGATCGTATCTGCGATCGCGTTGATGACATCGCCGCTGTACGCACGCGTCGCTTTTGCTTCGACATCATCGAATTTCGGCAGAGCTTTCTCCCAGCCATCGGGCAACTGTCCGGCACGTGTCTGTTTCAATGTCTTGCCCAGATCAGGAAACGCCTTCGAGTATTCTTTCACCGCCGCTTCCCAGGTTTTTTCAAGCTGCGCCCCACGCTTCACTGCCGTGCGGAAATGCGCGAGAACGTCCTTAGGTATGAAGAATGACTTGTTTTCCGGCCAGTCGAGATTGCGTTTCGTCTCTTTTACCGCGTCTTCGCCGGGTGCGTCCGAGTGTGCTTTCGAAGTTCCCTGTTTTGGCATCCCGAATCCGATGATTGTCTTGATGCGGATCAGCGACGGCTTATCCGTTACAGCTTGCGCATTTCGGATCGCGTCTTCTGAAGGAGAACGACGATCCCTGGCCGCTCGTCGAGCGCGTCTTCGATCGCCGCGAGATCGTTGCCGTCCTCGACGATCGACACATCCCACCCGCACGATTCGAAACGCTTCGTCACGTCTTCGGAAAACGCCAGCGACGTCGGTCCGTCGATCGTGATCTGATTGTCGTCGTAGAGATAGATAAGATTCCCGAGCTTGAGATGACCCGCGAGCGATGCCGATTCGTAGCTCACGCCTTCCATCAGATCGCCGTCCGAGCAGATGCAGTAGATGTAGTGATCGATCACCGGGTGCCCGGGCCGATTAAACTTCGCGGACAAGTGTGCCTGGGCGATTCCCATCCCGACGCCGTTGGCGAATCCCTGACCCAGCGGACCGGTCGTGATCTCGACACCCGGCGTCAGAATATTTTCCGGGTGACCGGGCGTCTTGGAATGCAGTTGGCGAAAATTCTTTAGCTCATCGAGCGAGAGGTCGTAACCCGTCAGGTGAAGGAGTGAATAGATCAGCATCGATCCGTGGCCGGCGCTTAAAAGGAAACGGTCGCGGTTGAACCACTTCGGATTCTTCGGGTTGTGCCGCATGAAACGGGTCCAAAGAACGTACGCCGCCGGTGCCATCCCGAGCGGCAGGCCCGGGTGTCCCGAGTTCGCTTTTTGAACCGCATCAAGCGAAAGCGTGCGGATCGTGTTGATGCAAAGAGTATCGATATCGGTGGTTTTCACGAGTTGAGTTGCGGTTGTCATCAGAGTTTCGAAGAGGTTTTCTGCGATTATAGTTTGATACCGGAAATTAGTCGAAACTCGAGTGCGCGATTGCCACGGCCGAGCCATCCTGGGGCGCGACTGGAGCGCAGGCATCCTGCCTGTAACGTCGCGGCAGCGACGTCGATCGATAATGATTCGACAAGTTAATCGCTTTTTCGAGCTTCGCCCTCAGGTAGGCAGGCAGGATGCATGCACTCAAGTCGCCCCCGGCCTGCGATCACTTCATCAAAGATCGATACGCTTCCTGATGGCGTTTTCGTGCATTGCGATAGAGGCGTGATCTGTCGACATTCGGCTTTATCGTCTTCGAAAACGCGGGCCGACCGTCGATAGCGTTAACCGCCTCAACAGTTTCGAGAACAAGTAGGACGGCCCCATGCATCGAAGCTTCTTCGGAATCACTCATCAACAGATCTTTCCCGAGCACGTCGGCTATGATCTGCGCCCAAACGGGCGAACTACGAAGGGCCCCTCCGGATGCGACGATATCCCGAACACGGACCACGCTGTTTAATTGATCGAGTATCTCAGCAAAGCGAAAAGCAACGGCTTCGAGACCGGCTTGCAGGATGTCCGCCGTGGTCGTCGACGTGCTCAACTTCACCACGACGGTCACGGTCAGCTTCGCCATACGATCCCCTCCACACACGGGCGGCGTCTACTCGAGCGTCAACGATCTCCTCGCCTGGGCGCAGCGGTCGCTCAAGGAGGACGCCGCGCCCATCCGCCGGCAGGCGAAGAAGCTCCGGGCCAAGGCGGGCCGGCTCGGCGCCGAGACCCTCGACCTGGTGCA
>CAMLKY010000012.1 GCA_946480545.1 uncultured Acidobacteriota bacterium | reverse complement strand
CAACGCGAACGCCTTCTCAACTCGCTCATCCAATATCACCGGCACACCGACGTTTCTCTCACCGACTAGTTTCTTCAGCTTGTTTACCGTCAGAAGCAGGCGTTCAGGATCGGGACGCGAGACTGCGTATAGCCCACGCTGGGCTGGCCGCGGTGGTGTGAAATGTGATGTGACCGCGATAGCGACGATCTCGGACCCCGGCGGATCAAGCGAGATCCGAAGATTTATAAGCTTCAACCAGAATGTTTTGTCGAGCGTCGGAAACGAAGTTTTTATCTCGTAACTTCGCTCTGTCTTGTCCTGCAAGCGAAAAAAGATGTCGAGCTGCTCGGTGCTGAAACCATACGCCTCTGTCTCGTTCAAAAGCTTGTCGAGCCCGTGATTGAGAATAAAGACAAGCTGTTCAAAGTCGTCGACAGGGAAGTCGAGGTTGTAATTCCAGCTGACTTTGTTCTCTTTTATATTTGGCGTCAGAAGTCGGCTGCCCTTTTGTTCGATGACGTCGATGACGTTTTTGAACTGCTGGCCATAACGCTGGATGAGAGCGTCCTTTGGGACCTGCCGAAGATCGTGAATGCTTCTGATACCGAGATCCCGGAAAACATTCAGCATGTCGTCTTCGATCAAAAGACTTTGCAGAGGAATTTGAGAGAAGGCTTCCGACGAAGCGATGCGGACCTTGGAAATGGCAGCATTCTCCCGGGCAAGCAATGTCGCGGCCTCGGTCGTCTTATCGACCGCGATGCTTCCCGGGATGGAATTCTTTTTCAGCTCGCCGAGTATCTTCTGCGCGATCTTATTTACATCGCCGATAAGGTTCTGAAGCCCGCTGACATCGAACAAAATTCCGTCGGCCAGTATCTCGATGGTGTAAGAGAACTGACCGGCGACCGAAAGCAGGGCATTACGATCGCGCTTTACATCAGGTGAAATTATGCAGGCGTACAGTTTCATGAAGGTCCGTCAAACCTCTCCATAATCAAACTCCGCTTTTGTCAGAAGCGGCTTTCCGTAAAATTCCTTCCGTGACTGAATGCTGAGATGGAATTCGCGCAGCAGTTTGAAGCGGCCGCTGCCGGACCAGACGGTTCGAGCTCGTGAAAGAACAAAAGCATCCTGCGATGCGGAGCCGGAGATGGGCTCTGCTGCGGTGATGAGCAACAGCGTCGGCGTCTCTTTTATGCGGTTGCGATACCGGTACCAGAAAGTTCGCGGTACTTGTTTCAGCTGATGTCGCGGAATGCCGTTGAGGTTCAGCCACACGGCCCCGAATCCTTTTGCCTGGACCAGATAATCTGCGGCCATGAATGCACGTTCGATATCGCCTTCGCATTTCACCCATAACAAATTTTCAAGCTCGATCCCGCCAAGCACCGCCGAGCACGGATCGAAGCTGTTCGCCGCATCGACGACGGCACAAATCTCTCCTTCACGGGTCAGCTTTGACAGCAATAAGAGGGACAGACCGGTCTTACCGGAATTTCCCGCCATCTCGATAAGCGTTCCACGTCTCAGCGCGAGTCCCGCCGCTTCGAGCAAAATCTCATCCGAGTATTTTTGCTCTTCCTTTACGCGGGACAGACTTTTTACCAGACTCAGATGTCGCATTTTCAATTAGTCATTCCGCGTTTCATGGAATATGACTATATTGCATCGATGAAACAAGGTCAACATTTTATCCGGCCTTTTTCTGTCTTTCGTTACCTGGCTAATTAAAGAAATACTTGAGATTATTTGATTCAACTGCCTCTCTCGCTACGAGCAACTAATCCTGAGCGTCATCTCGTCTTAGCAGTAGAAATGAGAAACGTTGCAACTATATTTTTTCTCTCCATCGGGCTTTTTCTGCTCTCGGCCCCAGCCGCCTTCGCATGTTCTTGCGCGGAGAGCCCGACCGTCGACCGGGAGTTCGCTTGGGCGAAGAATGTCGCCGTGATGAAACTCAACTCAGTCAACAAGGGCCCTACGGGGTATATCGTTTCTTCGGTGCTTAGTATCGAGAAAGTCTTTAAGGGAAATCTGAAGGCTGGTGCTGAACACTTTCTCGCGCAGGGAAGCGGGGCCGACTGCATATGGACCTTTAATGAAGATCAGATCGGCCAGGACTTTCTGTTCTATTTGGCAGACGAGACAGCCATTGCGTCAACGTGTTCACGCTCGAATGAGATCAGCCGCGCCGCAGCCGATATCAAGTATCTCGAAAAGATCGGGGAGGTCCGTCGGCGAACCCGGATCTCGGGGATGGTCCGCAAGTATGACCGGGCCGTGCTGGAAGGTCAGGAGGGACGGCTGGTGGCGCTCGATGAGCATCCGATCAGGATCATCGGGGCCGGTCGTGACCTTCGGATAAAGACCGACGAGAACGGCGTATACGAGGTCTATGGACTGCCGCCCGGCCAGTAAAGAATCGAGCCTGAAAAAATAAACGGTTATCGGGTTACAAAGGGATACAGCTCGCGGACTGCGGTTTCCACGACCGTCAACCTTCTATCGCAAAGCCATGCCGAGGCGAATTTCACTTTTGAAGTTTATAACTCGATCAGCGGGCGCGTGATCGACCATGAGGGAAAACCCCTCGAGGGCGTTAAGCTCGGCCTGCTTCCCGCCAGCGGCATACCGTACCGGTACTTCACTGAGATTGAACGCTCAGGCCCAGGCGGCTCGTTCCGTTTCGAAAACGTTCCTCCTGGAACCTACGTGATCGTCGGGAATGAGAAGAACGAGATCACACCCGAAGATCCATATCCGAAATTCTATTCGTCGGGAAGTGCTGACCGATCAACCGCGACCGAGATCACGATCGGTCCCGGACAGTTTCTCGACGGCTTCACCGTCAAGGCCTCTCGGCCCGCTCAGGTCGTGACGATCTCCGGAAGAATCGTTTACGAAGATGGCAGCCCGGCTCTGAACAGCACGGTCAAATTTCTTGCCGGTCGCCCGTCGGTCGCCGATAGCTGGGATGCGGTCGACAACTCGGGCAACTTTCAAATGAAGATGTTGAAGGGGCAGAAGGGAGTTATCTTCGGCTACATCGTGGCGAGCACGTTCATGTTCCCGGGATGTGAGACTCGCATCGAGGCGGCGAAAAAGAAGGCGGCTTCGGTGAGGGACGATTCGATCATCGAAACACGGCCCGTGCCCTTCGTCGCAACATCCGACCTCACCGGTGTCGAGATCAAATTTCCTTTTACATTGTGCCCGCGTAAGCGTTAGACCTTCTCGAGACGTGCGATAAAAGCGTAGCGCTTGTAGATCGGTGTCACCTTCAATCTCACCAGGCCCTTTGTCTCGAGCGTCCCCAGATACGGAAGCAAATCGCTCCAGAACTGGACGTGAAATGCCCGCAGCCAGTTCTGCAACATCTTTCTAAAGGTGCGAGGCAGGTCTTTTTGATCGTAGAAGTCAACGATCCAAAGCTCGCCGCCCGGTTTCAGATTGTTGAGCGCGTTGTCGATCGCATCACGCCATGACGGGATCATCGAGATCGAGTACGAGAAGAAGATCTTGTCGAAGCGCTCCATCATCTCGAACGTGTTGACGTAATAGAAGTCCTCGGCCAGAACATGTGCGAGAGTGATGTTCTGCAGTCTCGCGGTCTCGGCTTTCTCGTCCGCCATCTCCAGCATCTCTGCCGAGGCGTCAAGACCGAAGAAATGAGCCTGCGGATGTCGCTTCGCCAGGATCACAAGATTTCGACCAGTCCCACACCCGACCTCGAGGACCGTCTCGCCCGGCCGCACGTTCATCTCACGCAGAAGTTGGTCCCGTCCGAGCAGATAGTACTTCCGCGTCGCATCGTAAAAATGACGCTGCAGATGATACATGCGGTCCATCTTTTCGAACGTATCCGACATTCGTCTCGCTTGCGACAAAGACCGCAGAAGCTTTGGCTAAAAGATGCTTCCTGTGCGCTCTGCGGCTAATCCTTTATGTACAGGTGAAAGCCGCCGTAGATTGACGAGCGGTCTTGTTGGAACAGATTCTGCGACAATTCTTTTTCGTAGACAAATCGGCGGCGGATCTCTTCCCCGACTTGCGCCTCGACTGGGGACGCTGCACCGGCCGTCCGGAAGATGATTCGCGAGCCGGGCTCAGCATTTTGCGCGAGAGCCAACCAGAGAGTATTGATTGCGCGGTCGTCCATCCAATCCTGAGCATCGAGGAAAACGAAGCGGTTGAAGGATCCCGGTCTGTTGTCCCGGATCTGTTCGGTTGCCGAGCCGATCACTGTTGTCAGCCGGTCCGCATTCGAGCGTAGGTGGCTGTAATTTTCTTTCTTAAGGTATTCGGGAATGGCTCTCATGTTCGCCGTGTCGTAGCGTCTTGCGAACGCCTGCCACGCGAAGTAGTTATCCTGGATGGGAAAGCTGCACGCGAGACGTCGAACGCGAGCCCGGTAGATATCGATAATGCTCCCGCCATCCGAAAGATCGCGCTTGAGCTCGTCATACTGCTGCGGCGGGATCCCGAGACCGAACATCGTCACCGGAAGCTTTCCCACGGACTTGATCAGAAAGCTGTCAAAGAAAGGATCGATATGTTTCTCGTAAATGGCCGTCTGCTCATCGAGATTCTTCGCTTCGAGTATCTTTTCGACATCACACCCGAGCCTTTTCGCAAGCCAGTGAAAGAAGCGAAGGAAATATCCGTTTCGCGAGTGATCGTAAAGACCTCGGTCACGGAAGAACGTGATCCGGTCGCCATAGATCAGGCTTCCCGCGAGCGTGTTCGATTCCCAGAAGACACGTGTCTCCCGGTCCAGCGACGGAGCAATATACCGAAGGTAATCGGATCCAGTCCGCGAGCCGCGTCCAAAGCCGAAAAAAGCAAAGAAGCTCTCGTGATCGGGTAGGTGCTTGATCGCCGCGAGCTTGAGATTAAGGAGATAGATGTGATGTCGATTTAGATCGACCGCCGTCACCGATCGGGGATCCGAGAGAAGATAATTCAGCGCATTGCAGCCGCCCGATGAAATAGTCAGGATGCGCGACCGGTCGTCGATCTCGAGGGCACGGAGGTCGACGCGGGGATCTTCCCAGATCTGGTTATAGACGAAAGCGTCGAACCAAACTGAAAACAGCTTCTGCAGAAGTCCCTGTTTCGTTGCGATGCTCTCGCTCTGAACGGCCGTTTGGAGTGTCGTCATGAATGATCCTGCTACTCATTAGCCATGACCTCGACCGGATCGATGGCGGATGCACGCAGGGCCGGATACAAGGCCCCGAACAGACTGCCCACCACCGCGATAACGACGGCGGTCGCGACCCACCCCGCACTGAACTCGAACGCAAGATCGAAGGCGCGGCCGATCCCGAACGATGCGATGAGGGCGACCAACAAACCGAGGACAACACCTAAGACGCCGATCATGAAGGCCTCTCCCTCGATCGCTCGTACGATAAATCCCTTCGATGCCCCAAGCGATTTCAGGATACCGATCTCTTTTCGCCTCTCGGTCACCGTCGTGTACATCGAGAGCAAAACAAAGATCGTGCTAACGAACGCTCCGAGGCCGACGAGCACCCGCAGAAATGTATTCAGGCCGGGTATTCGGTCCTGTGCGTCGATGATCAAATTGCGCGTGAGATTGATCTTGTTTCCCGGTAACGCTTGATCGATACGAGCGGCGACCGCGTCGACATCTTCGCCATCCTTTAGTTTGACGAGAATATACGTGCACTTGCCCGGAGCTTCGAGGGCCTGCTGCATCGCGGCGAGCGACATCTTCGTTCGCGAGCCTGACGGGGGCGAGAATACTCCGACAATGCGATAGTCCGCGCCAAGCAGATGCATGCTGTCACCGATCTTTACGTTGTCCTCCTGCATCTGGCGTTCGTCGAGAATAACCTCATCGATAGCAGTAGGAGCACGGCCGTCGACGATCTCCATACCATTCATTTCGGCGAACGGTTCCCAGTCGACACCGTCGATCTGTTTGATGCCCCAGCGGCCGGACGTATCCGGCGTTACATAGCGGATCACGGGGACCGTCGACTGCACACCCTCGATCTCAAGAAGTCTCTGTGCGTATGTCGTGCTAACCGATGCGTTCGAGCTTTGCAGCTCCATCGCACCCGGGCGCGTAAAGACGATCTCGGCCTTCCAGTTCGCGGCGCGTTTCGCCATATCGTTCGTCATCCCGCGTGCAAGACCGGTGAAAAGCACAACGAGAACGACGCCCAGCGCGACACCGATCACGCTGATCAGCGTGCGGAAAGGACGAACTCTTAAGTTTGCGAGAACAAGCTCGAGCATGAAGAAAAGTTTACAGTTCAGGCCATCAACTATCCACTTCGCACTATTAACTGTTCACTGATTTCTCCAGTGGATAGTTGATAGTTGCAAGTGGGTAGTCTCAATCCAAGAGTTCGTCTGCGAAGTCGAATTTCTTTGCTTTGTCGATGTCGGTGAAGAGCTCGCGACGTCGGTCGAAGTCTGCGTAGATCTTGTCGTATGTGGCAAACAGCCGGTCGGTCGAAGCCTCTCGAGTGTTGAGTCGTGCCGTCTCAAGTGCCTTCGAGACCTTTTTCTCGCGAGCTGTCGGATCATCTATCACCTGTTGTACAGCTTCCGCGAATGCGTCGCCCGTAGGTTCGACAAGCCATGCGTTCTCGCTTGTCGCATACGAGAGAATGCCGCCCGCGTTGGGTGCAACGGTCGGGATTCCGGATGCCATGGCTTCAAGCGGTGCGATCCCGAACGGCTCTTTTGGATTCGGATGCACAAATACGTCCGCGTTCGCGTAGTAGTTCGCCAGCGTTTCCTTGTCGAGGTGGCCGAGGAACCTGATCTTGCCGGGCACATGCTTTTCACCTTGCGATCGCAGCCACTCCTCCTGCGGACCGGCTCCGGCCACCAGCAAACGATAATCGCGTGCACTGTCACGAGCGAGTAGCTTCATCATCTCAAGAAGCAACCCCACATTTTTCTCAGGAGATATCCGCCCTGCATACAGGAGCATTACCGCGTCTTCGGGGACGCCGGCGCGGATCCGCATATCGCTTCTTACGTCTTCCGACTTTCTCTCGGGCGAGAACAGCACCGAGTCGACACCGCGCGGGCATACAAAGATCCGCTCGTCGATGGCAACTCTCGGTGCTTTGAAAAATCGCCAGCACCAGTTAAAGAAACGTTCGCTGCGGTTGCGGTTCTCGGCGGGCGAGATCGAATCGAAAAACTCTTCGGCGGTGTAGGTCGAGTTCGCGATGTGGTAGTCGAAATTCGGGATCGTGTAATTTCCGATAACGCGCCGGGCGAACCATTTTCCCAGGCGGCCTCGGGTCAGGAACGATCCTACATTGTCGTCCATCCTCTCGCAGGAAAAATGAACGAGGACCGGTCTGCCAAGCTTTTTGAAATTGTTCGTACGGATCATCACACCCAGAAGGCTAAGCGTGTACTTGTCGGTAACCTCGATCAGGTCCGGGCGCTCTTGAAGAAGGATCTTCCGGATGATCGAGTCTTTGACCATGTACTGCCACGGCATCATGATCCGGTAACGTTTGTCGAAAAGCGGCGAGTATTTGGCAGGTACGTAATAGATCCTGGCGAATTCGTTGACGTCTTCGACCGCTTCCTTTTCACCGGGAACGATCAGCCGCACGTACCGCTGATGACGCGCCGCCGCCGCCAGCAGATTATTGTATGATGTGCTGATCCCACCCGAGTTCTTGTGGTAGTAATTGGTTATGTGAACCGATTTCATTCTGCCGCGTATTAGACGTTAGGTATCCAAACGATCACTGCTTATGAATCACAGGGTAGTCATCAACATCATCCTCGCCGTGATCCTTTTCGCTTCCGCGTATCTAACGTTCGACTGGAACGACTGGACGCAGCTAACGATATCGACGGTTCTATTCTTAAGCGGCGTACATTCTTTACTCGTTGAGTCGGACTCGTTGGAAAGGAGAAAGCTCGGACGAGCATGTCTGAGGCTGGCTGCAGTTATTTCCGTTTTTCTGATCTTCAAGATTCTAGTCTTTGGTTAAAGCTCAGGCTTTGCTAGATCCGGATTCGGCGATACCGGATCAGACTGGGCTGCCAGCCTGCTTTCTCGCCGTCGCCACAGCCAAACAAGCGGATAGAACATAAACTCGGCAACGATCTTTGGAAGCCTTACAAGATCCTGCCCGAGCGTCTGAGCACGATCGTCCTTCACAAGCAACGCGTCCCGGCGCATCGCGAACAAGTTGAAGATGGCAGAAAGGATCGAGAACGTGATCGAGATGATGATCGCCTTTCCCTTATTTACATCGCCGTTGAGGGTATGCAGCGTGAACTCGATCATGTGGCTGAACGCCGGAAGCATGATCATCACGCAGAGCGTCGCGAGCCATACCGGCTGTGCATTATGAAAGGCCTGGACAAGCGAACCGCTTGCACCCGAGACAACAAGACGAAAAAAGAACTCGACAGACATCGCTCCGAGTGCCGCACGCCATCCCTCTTTCAGGTGCGTGAAGAAATAGATCATGCTGCGCAGCACACCGCTGAACAATGCCGCTTTCCAATTCCATCGCCAGACGAGCATCTCGACCGGATGCCTGACAAGATATCGAAAGACATCTATGACCCGGTGCGGCGCCGGCGAAACTTCGACAGCCTCTGGTACACCGTCGTGCTCCTCGATGACCTGAGCGGTGCCGCACACTCCGCACACAACCTCGACGGCCGCGGGCGTGATCTGCAGGTCGGCCTCACAGTTAACACAGTTTACGGTGAGCGTATCGGGCATCTAGGTTTGAGAGCTTGCTTCGAGATTTGCCGACTTCTGCCGGCGCCGCACATCGGCGAGATAATCTTTCGCCTCGCGGTACGTGTCGTAAACCCTTTCGAAGACCGAATCCCAGGACCGGGTCAATGCAAAAGCGAGCGACGCACGTTTCATCTTTTCGAGTTTCTCCCGATCGTCAATAAGGTCGATCGAGTATTTAACGAAATCATCGAACTGCTTCGCAACATAGCCGGTCTCGCCTTCCTGAACGATGAACTTGGGACCGCCTTGATCCGTCACGATACATGGCACAGCAGAGGCATTTGCTTCCTGGATCACGTTGCCGAATGCATCGGTGTCAGACGGAAAAATGAAGACATCCATATTCGCATAGGCTTCGGATAATTTTTCGCCCTCAAGAAAGCCCGGAAGCTCGGCCGTGGTCATGTTCTCACCAAGATAGCCTCGTTCGTTACCCTCGCCGACTATCAGGAACCGGAAATCTTTCTTGCCCGCTGCAAGCAACGCCTTCTCGAGCTCTACCAGCATGCGCACATTCTTTTCAGCCCGCAGCCGACCGACAAACCCAAACCTGAAGAGTCCATCGCTGGCCGTGCGTTTTTCCGGCGAGAACAGCTCGGTATCCACGCCACGGATCATGAGGTGTGCCTTGCGGCCGGTACTCGATTCGAGCATGATTCGGAGCCAGCAGTCGCTGCGGCATCTTGTAGTAGAGCTTTGCACCATCAAGGATCTTTCGTTCCAGAAACTCTGTGAAACCCCACAGCGCTTTCTTTGGCAGGAAGCTCAGCCGTGCACGCAGTCGCCTGGCCGCGTATTCGTGAAGATTTGTATGCCAGGATCCGACGAGCGCGACATCCATTTTCCAGGCGAGATAGGCACCGAGGATACTAACGTCGTTGAGTCCGGTGATATGGAAGACGTCGGGACGAAATTTTTCGAGCTCTCGACGTACAAAACCGGCGTGCCGCTGGAAGAACGGATCGTAGTGCAGTCCCTCGTCCATTGCGAACGAGGCAAGTGAACGCTTCAGCGAAAGGGAAATGAAATTTCCTTCCTGAACACTTTCGGTTCGAGGTCCGGCGTGTACGTTCACGAAGGGGAGATCATTTTTCTTGACGTACGAGACCAGCCGGTTGCTTGTCATCGCGACCCCGTTGACCTCTAGAAACGAATCGGGGAAATACGCGACGCGTAAAGTATCTTTCACAAAATTACCCTGTAACTAAAAAATGGCGGGGGATATCCCCGCCGCAGTTCTCAAACAGATTCTAAAGAGCTTTCTTATGAAGCGCTTTCCTGCGGAAGGCCTCGCGAGATCTCTTCCAGATCGGGGATCTCGAACTTTGTTTTCGCAACATCGCGCGGAACGCGATCATGTCTCTTGCGAGCGACGCGGAAGATCGGCCGCATCTTTGGACTTCCAAGAAAGCCCAATGTCCAGATCGCCGCACGAAGCCACTTCGGTCCGCCCAGACGCCAGCCGTGGGATGCAAGATTGCGGACGCCGAGTCCGTCGCCCGTGTCGAAGAACACACGATCGAACCAACGCTGCCGACCCTCGACGAATTCGGGATAGTGGCTAAGGATCTCGGAGAACGACTGAAGCTGACGTGAATGAAGCGGATGTTCATACTCCGGCATCAGCACGACCTCGCTTCGCTTCTCGACGCGGATCTCATTAACAAACTCTTCGAACGTATCGGCGTTAGTCAGATTGATCACCGTATTCGGCTTGCAGCCGTGGCGATCGCCGCCGGTCGCGATCGGTATCCCGAGCGCCTCGGCCATCTCGATCACGGCCTTGTTCTCAGACCATGAACGGAAGCCGTTGATCTCGAATGCGTGGATCCACCGACCGTGCCGTTTGATGAACTCTTTGAGGAGTAATTCGTGACGCTCCTTCCCTACGATCTCGATGTCCCAAAGTGGATGATTCAATATCACCAGCACCTGCGGGATCTCGTGAAGCATCGAGAACATTTCGGTCAGCTTCGCTTCGGTGTGATTCTCTTTGATGAATGTGTAATCGAGAAGCGTCTTTGTGAGTTCCACCGCACGATCTTTCGGGAGGTTATGGACACCGACGTGAAAGAATCCGTAGTCGAATGGTACTGTCCATTCGAGCGAGATCGGAGCGACCCGATTCTCGTGCTTCTCATTCACCTCGACGTTAGCCGTAATGCTGTCGTGATCTGTAAGCGAGACGATCGCGTTCAGCCCGGCCTCGTTTATCTGGCCGCACTCGATCTCGTAAACGGCGCCTGCCGTCAGCGGCGGCGACCAGTAGGCGGAAGAGAAGTCGGGTGCTTTGCCTTCCTTCTCACGGTACTTATCGCGCTCCTTTCGCCAGAAGGTTGCGATGATCGGAAGTTTTTCGGCGTAATGCGGAACAAAATCAAGCATCTCCTTAGAATGTTCCGTGTGGCAGTGCAGAGACACGCCGGTTTTTGCCGTTGCCGAAAGATCTTTTGTCTCTCGGAGGATATGCAACCGTGTTTTCTTTAAGTTCATTACTTCTCTCTGCTGAAACCCCGCCCAATTAAAGGCTATACGTTATCAAATGGGGTGTTATAAGTAAACTTGTCAGATGAAGGCGTTCCGGGCCTTGTTGCCCTGTGATTTCGCGGTTTAATGCACGGTCGGTTGAGGGCTACTGATGGCACAAATGGGTAGCTGGCGGTGCCGTAAAAAAAGGCAAATTTCTTGTCATTAATTCCCTCAATGCGGTGTTTTAGATGTAGAAACCGAGCCACGGCAATTTATTGCCATCTAAGGAGAAAATTATGAGTTGGTTATATTCGATCGTTTTCGCCGGATTGTTGTTCGCATCAGAGGCCGACATCTCACTTCAAAACACCACGAGCCCCGTGCAGCCGGCGCCTCTTACCCAGATCGTGTCCGACGAGATCGAGAAGTTCGAGCAGACGTATCCTCTATCCCGGAACGGCACCGTGGGTGTGTCGAATGTGAACGGCTCGATCACGGTCGAGGCCTGGGACCGCGATGAGGTTCGTCTTGAAGCAACGAAGATCGCGGACAGTAAAGAAACTTTGGCGGACGTTGAGATCCGCGTTGATGCGACGCCCGACCGCTTCAACGTTAAAGCCGACTACAGCGCCTGGAAATGGAACAACAGGGGGAACGAGAATCGCAATCGAAAGCTCGAGGTTGAATTCAAGCTGTCGGTTCCGCGCACCGCTGTGTTGAATGAGATCGAGACCGTGAACGGCTCTGTAACGGTTTCGAACTTTACCAACGTAACCAAGATCTCCGCGGTCAACGGCAATGTCACCGCTAATAATCTACGCGGTGCGGCGAATCTGTCGACTGTGAACGGCCAGGTGACGGCGGATTTCGACCGCGTCGAAGGCAACAGCAAGATCTCATTGAGCACCGTAAACGGCCAGGTCAACCTCGTCGTTCCTTCGGACGTGAACGCGACGGTGCGGGCCGACTCGCTGAACGGAAACATCTCAAATGACTTCGGTCTGCCGGTCCGGAAGGGGCAGTACGTCGGACGCGATCTCTACGGCCGTATCGGCAGCGGCGAGGCGCAGATCAAGTTGAACAGCGTCAACGGCACCCTGTCGATCACTCGAAAGAACGACGGCCGCTCGCCCAATCCTGCGACAAATCTGCTGCCTAACAAGAAAGCCGATGACGACATCGACATCGATATTGATGAGAGCGGTGCCGCCATGAACGCGGCCCAGATCGATCGTGAAGTGGCGCGTGCGGTCCGCGAGTCGCAAAGGACCGCTGCCGAATCGATGCGCGAAGCGCAGAAACAGATCGAGGCGATCGGTCCTGAGCTTGAGAAACTCAAATTCGACGAGCTGAAAAAGCTCGACAAGATGAAGATCGACAAAGACAAGCTCGAAATGAAGCTAAAGAAGGACCTGAATATCGACGAGATTGAAACGGGCAGGCTAAACCGGACAGTGTGGTTTTCCGGGCCGCCGACAGTAGAAAAAAAGCGTAATACCTTTGCGGTACGAGGCGTGCCCAAAGTATCGATCGAGGCACAAGGCTGTGCCGTCACCGTGCGGGGTTGGGACCGCCCCGAGGTGCAGTACGTTGTCACCGAGCTCGCCACGCGTCGCCGCATGCCGGCGTTAGTTACCGAAGATCACAACAGCTCTTCGGTCACTCTCAAGATCGTAAATAACTCGGGCCCTATTCCGGCACCCGGACTTGAGCTCAACAGCGAGCGGGTTCGGGTGGAGGTTTTCGTTCCAAGGAAGTCGAATCTGAAGATCGTCAGCGATGGTGAGATACGGCTCGACGGCGTATCGGGCGAAGTGGACCTCGAGGGTGACGACGAATCGATCAACATTCGTGACGTCGATGGAAACTTAA
>CAMLKY010000011.1 GCA_946480545.1 uncultured Acidobacteriota bacterium | reverse complement strand
TCGCAAACGGCAGAAGCTCGGTCTCCTCTGAGCGCCCGACGGCGATGCTGGCTCGGGGCACGTTTTATCGAACGATCTTTTCAAACATCTACACTAAGGAGCCGAACATAGAAGCCGGTGTCAAAGGTATCGAACGTTCGCTCGCCCTTGATGATTCGTGTTTCTTCGTCGCACTCGAGCTGGGCAATCAGTATCTAAAGCTCGGGAAACGCGAAGAGGCCCTCAAAGCTTACCGGCACGCTTACGAACGGGCGCCAAAGACCGACAGCATCGACGAGCTTTTGGCCGAGCAGGTGCGAAAGCTGGAGTCGGAACCGCTCGAGAACATTGCCACGCTGCGGAATCCGGGAATCGAATAAGGGTTTTCTCCTGCGTGCGCGAAAACGCCGTACTGAAGTAGAATGTCTTACCCATTTCTCAGGTAACCCGTTTTATGAATCCACAAGAAAAGAAGAGCAGTCTCTCGGACGCAATTCGCAAACACAAAGAGTTTCTCTTTCCGGCCGTAGCGACCTATTACCAGGAGCCGCTCGCGCTCACGAAGGGTGAGGGTGAGTACGTTTGGGACGATCAGGGCAACCGCTATCTCGATTGTTTCGGCGGCGTGTTGACCGTGAGTGTCGGTCACGCCGAGCCGCGTGTGAATAAGGCGTGGATCGATCAGGTCAACTCGATCGCACACACGTCCACCCTCTACGCGAACGGGCCCCAGGGTGATCTTGCGGAGAAGCTTGCCGAGATCACGCCGGGCAATCTCAAGAAATCTTTTTTCACTAACAGCGGCACCGAAGCCGACGACACGGCGATCCTCGCGGCAAAGCTTGCGACTGGGAATCACGAGGTGGTGGTGCTTCGCCACAGCTATGCCGGGCGAAGCGCGACCGCGCTTTCATCGATCGGGCACTCGAACTGGAAGCCGATCGCATCGCAGGTCCCAGGATTCGTTCACGCCCATGCTCCGTATTGTTACCGCTGTCCATTCAACGCGACGCCCGACAATTGCGGTCTCGCGTGTGCGAATGACATGGAGGAACTGATCCGTACGACAACGACGGGTGAGATCGCTGCGTTCATGTCAGAGACGATCCTTGGCGTGGGCGGATTTATCGTTCCGCCCAAAGATTATTTCAAGCGCGTCCACGAGATCGTCAAGAATCATGGTGGACTGTTTATCTCCGACGAAGTGCAGACTGCATGGGGCCGCACCGGCGATAAGTGGTTCGGTATCGAGCATTATGGCGTCGAGCCCGACATCATCACGTCGGCAAAGGGAATGGGCAACGGTGTTCCGATCGGCTGGACGATCGCGACGCCCGAGGTTGCGGACGCGTTCCCCGGACTTACCTTTTCAACATTCGGCGGTAATCCCGTCTCAATGGCGGTCGGACTGGCTGTTATCAAAGTGATCGAGGAAGACGATCTGCGCACGAACTGCCGCGTCGTCGGAGACTATTTCCGTGAGCAGCTACTCGCGCTGCAGGAGAAGTATCCGATCATCGGAGACGTGCGTGGAATGGGAATCATGCAGGGAATCGAGCTGGTGAAAGACCGTCAGACCAAAGAGCCGTATCCGGAAGCCGTACTGAAAGTCTTCGAAGAAACAAAACGGCAGGGCGTACTGATCGGAAAAGGTGGCTTGTATGGGAATGTTATTCGTACGGGGATGATGCTCAATTCATCGAGGGACACGGTGGATGAGTTGATCAGGGCTTTGGATGCGGGGCTCGCTACGTGTTGACGGTCAGTAAGGCCGGCCTGATTCGAGCCTGTGCGCGGGCTGTTTAAATTGCCTCCACCTTTAGGTGGAGGTGATGGCTTCAAGGGCCGGGCTTTAGCCAAACTTAAGAAAAAGCGCTTCCCCGGCTTCAGCCCATTGGGCTAAAGCCAATTGGAATTTGTTTTCATGCTTTGGCTAAAGCCGGGCTCGGGTCGATCACGACCTCCACCTAAAGGTGGAGGCAATTTAAAGAAAGGGTGGTCGCCGCTAAAGGTGGAGGCAATTTAAAGAAGGGCTGGTCAGGACTAAAGGTGGAGGCGATTTAAAGAAAGGCTGGTTAGGAGAAAGCACCTTTTTTAAAAAAAGAGGAACCCCAAATAAGGCCGTCACGTACTAAACCGAACCAGCCTACAAAGCTAAAGAAAACTCAGATCATTCGAGGTACCGTTCACATGTTAAAGAATGCCGTTGTTGTATCGCTGTTGGTTGCATTCAGTTTTAATCTCGTTCCGGCCCAGGCGGCCGATCCGTCAAAGGCTCTCATGGGTGCCGCCCCGGCCTCGCTCGAAAAAGGGAAGGTCGTTGCCGGAGCCGAAAAAGCCTTCGAGAAGGCGGCCAAGACCCACACCGGGCCCGCTCCGGGTTGCGCTGTTGCCGTCTCACTCAACGGCGAGACCGTGTTCGAAAAAGCCTTTGGGCTTGCGGAAATGGAGCACAACATCCCGAACACGCCGCAGACCATATTCGAATCCGGCTCAGTGGCGAAACAGTTCACCGCGGCTGCGGTCGTGCTTCTTGCACAGGATGGAAAGCTGAGTCTCGATGACCCGGTCAAGAAATACATACCCGAGCTTCCCGATTATGAGAAGCCGATCACCATCCGTCACCTCCTGAACCACACCGCGGGTCTTCGTGATTGGGGATCCGTAATGCAGCTTACCGGAGCCGGGCGAGGTGACCGGGTGGTGACCCAGGAGATCGCGCTTGACGTCATCGTTCGGCAGAAGAACCTCGATTTCACCCCGGGTGCCGAGTATTCCTATTCGAACAGCGGCTACCAGCTCGCGGCGATCATCGTCGAACGAGTCTCGAAGCAGAAATTCGGAGACTTTGTTACGGATCGACTCTTCAAACCCCTCGGCATGAAGAACAGCTCGTGGCGTGACGATTACCAGAAGCTGGTTCCGGGGCGAGCGCAGGCGTACACGCGGCAGGGCGATGGACCGTGGCGTTTGAACATGCCGATCATGAACGTCGTCGGTAACGGCGGGATGCTCACAACGGTCGGCGACTGGATGAAGTGGAATGCCATGCTGGATTCAAGATCGCTCGGCGGGCCGCTTGTTGAGGCCCTCGAGACCCAGGGCGTTCTCAATGACGGCCGGAAGATCCGTTACGCACTCGGTCTGGAAGTCGGAAACTACAAAGGCGTAAAAGAGGTCGTTCACAGCGGGGGAACCGCCGGCTATCAAACATACCTCGCCCGCTTCCCGGAAAAGAAGCTCTCGATCGGTGCACTGTGTAACGGTTTTCCGCCGTTCTCCGGCGAGATCGTATACAACATCGTCGACGAAGTCCTCGGCCCGTTTCCCGAGACGGCAAAACCTCAGACCGTCGAGCTTTCCGAAGACCAGTTGAAGAAGTTCGTCGGCATATTGCGGAATCCGAAGTCGCGAAATGTGAATCGTGTACTTCTGGACAAAGGCGAGCTTAAGTTCAACGGTACGACGATCAAGCCGTTGGCCGACGGCTCATTTACGCTTGGCGAAGCCAAGGTAGTTTTCATTTTGGACAAAGACGGAAAGGTTACGGCGGCCGATGTGAATCAGCCGGACGGGTCGGTTACCAAACTGGTCGCCGATACCGAGTGGACTCCGACGGCGGCCGATCTCGCAGCGTTCGCCGGCGAGTGGTACAGTGACGAAGCACGTGCAGGTGTCAATTTCACCGTCGAAGGCGACAAGATCTTCATAGTCAACCATCCCACCATCAAGATGCAGGTGCGTCCGCTCTACAAAGACCACTTCGGAGGGCCCGGGTACGTCGTTTGGTTTAGTCGAGACGCCTCGGGTAAGGTCGACAAGATGCACGTGACCGCATCGAGAATGCGTGACATGCCGTTCACGCGGGTGAAATGAGTGAGACAGAGTTGCCTTAATGATTAACGCGACCTCATCGGATGAAAATGCACTTCGCGAATTGCGTGAGCTCGCATCACGAGTGATAGCCGCATATGAGAGCGACGATGCGGAGCTTTACGCATCGACCGTCGCATCCGATGCGGTCGTGTCGATGCCGGGCATGGAACCCGTTGTCGGCAGGGAGGCCCTGAAGACAGCCTTTTCGTCGCGGCCGGCACTGCCGCCCGGAGCGAAATTTGAAGTCGCGCCCGAGGAACTCAACCTGCTCGGTCCTGACTGGGCCTATGCGTTTGGCAAGGATACGCTGACGATTCCCGACGGGGAGGGAGGCAACAGTACACAGACAATGACGTTTATGGTACTGCTTCGCCGAACCTCAGAGGGTTGGAAGACCTTTCGCGAAGTCATGAGCCCCGACCAACCCGCGTAGGGTAACGGACTAGCCTGCGCGTAAGACAATCAGTGGGTTTGGCCAAGACAATGACGAGAACGAACCTCACCATACTTTTACTGATCCTCCTCGCGCCGGCCATATCCGTACGTTCCCAAACAGATGACGTTGTACTGGTCGCCGGTGATCCGCCGCTCACACAGTTAATGGCGGGGAAGGTGATCGTATTGCTCGACTGGGCACTCGAGCTCAGGCTATCGAAAGACCAGGAGCTGCAGATCAAAGATGCGCTCGTCACCGCCTGGAAGACAAAGAACCGACCGGACATCGAAGGCGCGCTGCAGATCATAGAAATCTACGAAAAGATCTTCCGGATGACCGAAGCCGAGCGCAACAGGGCTCGCGGACCGTTGGCCGAAACACTCCTCGGATCGATCCGGTCGGAACCCGATGATCCTCTTTCCCGGATCCTGCTCGCGGCACGAGGTGAGGTGGATCAAGCGCCCTCGCGTGTTCCGTCCTCGAGTCCATCCAATCCTCGAGCGTCGGGTCGCGTTGGCAACGACGGGTTTACAGGAATCTATCGGATGCTGCGGCCACGTGCGATCAACATAAACAGCACTCATCCGGAATCGGGTTACTGGATCGAGTACATCACATTCCTTCCGGGCGGTAACGTTTACTGGTCGCTTCCTCCCGAGGGGTTGCTGCATTTCGACGCCGGCCTCACCGCTTGCTGGGACCCGGACGATTGGGGAACATACACGATCAAGAACGGTGAGATCCATGTACTCCGCGGGCCGTCGAAGCAACTGTATGTGATCACGCGAAGCGGCGAGCGACTCAACAATCCTCCATCGCTCGGCAAGGGAACTTTTCGTCCGGTTCCGAACGCCGACGGCCTCAGGCTGGAAGGGAACTATAGACGCGGCGAAAGCGAGCCAACACTCACATTCACTGCCGACGGCAAATTCCGCGACGGCGGAGTTTTTCGTTATTTCGGCACTTTGGTCCGGCCCGACGGCTCGCATTATCTCGACGACGGTGTCCCGGGCTCGGGAACCTACATCATCGAGCAGAACACTCTCGAGCTCCGGTATTCGGACGGTCGCGTAAAGCGGCATCCGTTCATTGTCTTTCCAGAGAATCTTGTGAAGAAGCCGGCAGTGGATGGCTTTATTCTGCGCCGCGAAGAGCGGTTTCAGCGCTACTAACTAATTCGAATATGACCAAAGCCAGAAACGCCAAAGTGTCGCGACGGCAATTCCTCGGAGCCACCGTCGCCGCCGCTGCCGCGACCTCGATCTTCGACGTTCCGACGTCTGCATCCGACCGCCCCAACATCCTGTTCGTTCTCGCCGACGATATGGGCTGGGCGGACTTGAGTTGCTACGGCCGCCCCGATTACGAAACACCGAATCTTGACCGCCTCGCATCGCAGGGGATCAAGTTCACCAACGCGTATTCGGCCGCGCCGGTTTGCACGCCGACGCGCGTGGGCTTTCATACAGGTCGTTATCCGGCTCGTTTGCCGGTCGGGCTGGAAGAGCCTATTCACGAACGAGGAGCGCTGGGCGAACGATTGAAGACCACCGGGATACCGTTATCGCACCCGACTGTTTCGTCGCTCATAAAGGGAGCAGGATACGATACGGCGCTGGTAGGAAAGTGGCACCTCGGGTACCTGCCGTACTACAGCCCTCTGAAATTTGGATTCGACACTTTCTTCGGGATCATGAGCGGAGCCGCCGACCATTTCTCTCATAAGGACATGCGCGGCGATCTCGATCTCTATGAGGACGAGGTGCCGGTCGAACGGGTCGGATACATGACGGACCTTCTGACGGACCGCGCCGTCGAATATATAAACCGACCGCATTCAAAGCCTTTCTATCTGAGCCTCCATTACACTGCCCCTCATTGGCCGTGGGAGGGGCCGGCCGACAAAGCGGTAAGCGACCGGATGAATTACGGCCCTGTCGGATTTCGCGCCGGAGGTTCCATAAAGGTCTACGCCGAAATGATGAAGAGTCTGGATGCCGGCGTAGGACGCGTGCTCGCGGCGTTGAAATCTAAGGGTCTCGAGAAGAACACATTGGTCATCTTCACCAGCGACAACGGCGGCGAGCGTTTCTCGTACAATTGGCCTTTCAGTGGTCAGAAGATGGATCTGCGCGAAGGTGGTATTCGCGTACCCGCGATGGTGAGATGGCCGGGTATCACTCGCCCCAAAACCGTATCGGATCAGCCAGTGGTCACGATGGACTGGACCGCCACAATGACGGCTGCCGCGGGTGCAAGACCGGATCCCGAATACCCGCTTGACGGGATCGATCTTCGGCAGTTCCTCGGTGGAAGCCGACCGCTATTCGATCGACAGTTCTTTTGGAGAACCCGCCGGCAGGGCGCGATGCGTAGCGGGAAATGGAAATACCTGCGGGATGGTAAGACAGAGTTCCTATTTGACCTCTCCACCGACGAGCGTGAGCAAGCCGACTTCAAGGACCAGGATCCTCATACGATGGAACGTCTCCGCGGCGAGTTCGCGAAATGGGAATCTACGATGAAGCCCTATCAAGTTGGAATTTCTGATGGACGAGATAACAGTAAGGCCGGCCAGTCTCAGTGACCTGGAGCAACTGCTCGCCTTTGAACAGGCGATAATCGAAGCCGAGCGACCGTTCGATTCAACGATACGTACGGGCCCGGATGTTCACTACTATGATCTGAGCGAACTGATCGCATCACCTGACGCGGAGGTCGTCGTCGCCGAAGCGGGCGGGATAATTATCGCTTCGGGGTATGCGCGCATCGAGACTGCGGAGCCCTATCTCAAGCATGACAGGCATTCGTATCTCGGCTTTATGTACGTCGTGCCGGAACACCGTGGGAAAGGAGTAAACACGATGATCATTGAGGCGTTGGAAAATTGGTCGCGGCGGAACCAGATAACCGAGATGCAGCTCGAGGTTTATGCCGAAAACGCCGGGGCCATTCGGGCCTATGAGAAATCAGGTTATTCCGCACTGATTCTCACCATGCGCAAAGAGCTTATCGCGGATCAAGAATCATGAAACGAAAAAGAACGGCCCTGCTCGTCATCATCCTCAATATCGCCGCGACCGCGACTTTTGCCCAGGACGCGTTCACCTCCAGGATCGATCAATATGTTGAAAGCGAGATGGCAAGGCAAAAGATCCCCGGCGTTTCCCTCGCGATTGTAAAGGATGGCAAGCCGCTGCTTGTAAAAGGCTATGGGCTGGCGAATGTGGAACACCAGGTCCGGGTGCGGCCGGAAACTATCTTTCAATCGGGCTCGGTAGGAAAACAGTTCACGGCAACGGCGGTGATGATGCTTGTCGAAGACGGGAAGATCGACCTCGACGAAAAGATCGCAAAGTACCTAGGCGAGGTTCCCGAAAGCTGGTCGGGCATAACGGTCAGGCACTTGCTCTCGCACACGAGCGGCATGACCGACTACCCACGCGATTTCGATTTTCGCCGCGACTACACCGAGGACGAGATCCTCAAAAAGGCGAAAGAGATCCCGGTAGCGTTCAAGCCCGGCGAGAAGTGGCAATACAGTAATCTCGGCTATGTCACACTCGGGATAATCATCGGCAAGGTGACGGGCAAGTTCTACGGCGACTTTCTTCAGGAAAGGATCTTCAAGCCGCTGGGTATGACTACGGCCCGAATTCTCAACGAGGCCGACATCATTCCGAATCGTGCCGCCGGGTATCAGCTCGTAAAAGGTGAATTGAAAAATCAGGATTGGGTTTCCCCGACCGTCAACACTACCGCCGACGGGTCGCTGTATCTCACGGCACTCGACATGATCAAGTGGGACGAAGCTCTCAGGACGGGGAAGCTCCTCAAGAAAACCAGTTACGACACGATGTGGACGCCGATAAGACTTAACGACGGACGGACGCACCCATATGGATTCGGGTGGGGCATTCGAAGCGTGAATGGAAAGCCTGTCATCGAACACGGTGGTGCGTGGCAGGGCTTTAAGGCACACATCGCTCGATTCCCGGACAACAAGCTAACGGTCATCCTCTTCGCAAACCTGATACAGACAAATCAGTCGAAGCTTGCAAACGGTGTCGCCGCCATCGTCGACCCCGAGCTGAAACCAAAGCCCATCCCAGATCCCGACCCCGCCTTCACCGTGAAAACAAGAGAGCTGTTGGTGGCGGTGTTGGAGCACAAGGCCGACATGTCGCGTTTTACTCCTGAGGTGCAAAGGGCCATCACCGATCAGCAGGATCGGCTCGCGGCCTTTGTACGAAGCCTTGGGCCGATCGAAGGATTCAATCTCGTGGAACGACAGGCGGACTCAGACGGCGTTCGTTACCGATATCGCGTCGAGTATTCGGGAATGAGCCTCTTTCTTTCGATGAAGGTTTTGAGCGATGGAAAGATCAGCGCGTTTGCGTTGCAGCCTGAGTGAGGTGCACGATCAGTACGCTGAGCGTTTCGAAAGGTCGGTGAACGGACTCCGACTTTTCGACCGACGTCTGAGATTGCTTATGAAAGTTATCCTCACGTTGATCCTTCTCACTATTCTCGTTCTTCCATCAGGTGCGCAAACGGGGCTCGTCATAAAAGACGTAACGCTCATCGATATGGTGCGCCCTTCACCGGCGGCTCGAATGACGGTCGTCATCGATGGCGGTCGGATCGTAGAGATAGGTCGAAGTGTAAAGATCCCGAAACGAGCAGCGGTCGTCGACGGTCGCGGGAAATTTCTAATACCCGGTTTGTGGGACATGCATGTCCACATACTCGACCCGGGCCGAGCCGAGAACTTCATGAAGCTCCTCGTCGCGAACGGAGTCACCGGGGCACGAGATACCGGAACTACAGCCGAAGGTTTCGCGATGCTGGCTAAGGTTCGTGAGGAGGTTGCGTCCGGTAAACGGATCGGCCCGCGAATCATAGCCGCGGGCCGGATCCTGGATGGAGCGAGGCCGGATGTGCCGCGGAATTCGATTCCGTTCACCGGGCCGGCAGAGGCGCGCGAGCAGGTCCGGATGATGCAGCGGTCCGGCGCCGATTTCATAAAGGTTTATTCCGGGGTTTCGCGCGAAGAGTATTACGCGATCATCGACGAAGCGAAGAAGCTCGGCATTCCCGTCGCGGGGCACGTGCCATCGGTATTGTCGTCTTTCGAGGCGTCCGCCGCGGGTCAACGCAGTTTCGAGCACCTCGGGAACATCACGCGAAGTTGTTCTTCGCTGGACGCCAAGACGCTTGAGGACCGCGTGACCGCCGCCGTGAAACCCAGCGGTAAACCCGGCGACTTCTCGCATATCCCGGCGCGGATCGCGATACGAACAAAGCTCGAGCTGGAAACGTTCGATGAACAGAAATGTCGCACGCTCTACGCCGCCTTCGTCAAAAATCAAACCTGGCAGGTGCCGACACTTGCAACCAAGCGCCCCCTCTCGCTGATCGATGAGGGCGGGTTCACCAACGATCCGAGAATGAAGTACATCCCGGCCGCGGAATTGGAAGATTGGAAGCCCGAGAACAATTTCTTTCTCAAGTTCCGAACCCCGGAGTTTATAATCCAGAAAAAGAATCTTTACCGGAAAGAACTCGAGCTTGTCCGGGACATGCATCGGGCCGGTGTTCCTTTCATGACCGGAACCGATATTCCCGGTGCATATACCTACCCCGGTTTCAGTCTGCACGATGAGCTCGAGCTGTTTGTCGAGAACGGATTTACCCCATTCGAAGCCATAAGCGCCGCAACGATAAATCCCGTGAAGTTTTTGGGATTGCAGAAAGATCTGGGCACGATCGAAAAGGGGAAGCTGGCAGAACTGGTGCTCCTGAGCGCGAACCCCCTCGAGGATATCCGAAACACGACCAGGATAGTTGCGGTGATCACAAACGGCCGTCTTTTGCAGAGAGACGCTCTCGACCGGATGTTGTCCGATGTACAAAAGAGTTCCGCAGAGCCAAAGGAGAATCGATGAGAAAAGAAATTTTGATCGCGGCATTCATATGCCTTACAACAGGCATTCTTGCCTTAAATGCCGACGGTCAGATAGTGACCTGTCGTGAACAGCTTTTGGGACTCAATCTCGAAAGGCTTCCGGCACCTGTCGAGACCCACTACTCTGCGGGACATCGCGATCGAGCGGTCGCTATGCAGCGCTTGCTTCGGGACGCGGCACGGTTCTACGAGCGCTCACTAAAGCTGACGCCCGCCGTTACGGTGGCCGCACTGGGTCCTGATGACTGGCCGAAACTGTTGGACAAGCCATACGGACTTCCGACACTGCGAACGGGACTCTGTCGTAGGGGAACATATACGGGGCCGCCGCAGTATGTTGCGATCATGCCAGTCACCGCCGGTGGACCGATCTACACCGACTGGCTCGGAATGAAAGATTCTCTGTCGCAGAAGACGATCCAGAAACTCAAGAAGGTCGACCTGAGCTTCGAGGATGGCGGACAGACTTTGCTCGATTTTGTCGCTCTTCACGAGCTCGGCCATGCGTATGCTCATGCGCTCGGCATCGAAACCGTATCGAGTTTTTTCGCCGAGTTCACCGCGAACTATTTCGCATATGCTTTCATGAGATCGACGCGCGAACGACTCGACAAAAAGGCGATGGCGGTCCTTAACGCGAATATCGAGGGGATAACCCCGATCCATGCATCGCTGGACAAGTTCGAAACGTTTCAGAGCCGACAGCACCCTCCAACCGAAGCGTGGTACAACTCAGTTTTTACGGTCAAGGCGCAGGAAGTTTATGACCGGCGAGGTATGGATTTTATTGTCAGGGTGCGCGACGCGTTCAAGGGCGAAAAGTACGGAACAATAAAAAACGATGAGATCCTTAACCGTCTGGAGAAGATCGAGCCGGGTTTTGTGGCGTGGTCGAACAATCTGCAACGAGGCGTCGCCACGGACGCGCAATTGCCCGTGAAGAAATAACGAAGCTTCATTGGTCGCGGGAGCAATAATATGAAACGAACCAGACAAGTCGTCCTCAGCCTTTTTGTTTTTTTCATCGCTTTGATTGCCGGCAGCTCTCTCCGAGCGCAAATTTCGTCGGATACGCTTGCCCGAGATGTGACCATCTACCGTGACACGTACGGCGTTCCTCACGTGTTCGGGAAGACCGACGCGAGTACCGTTTTCGGATTTGCGTATGCACAGGCGGAAGATAATTTCTGGCGGCTCGAGGAGAACTTCATCGCCGCGATCGGGCGTTCAGCGGAAGTGTACGGCGAGAGAAGGCTCGAGCGTGATCGCGTGAACAGGGCGCTCGAGATCCCGAGACTCGCGCGGGAGGAATACGCGCGGCTGGATCCGCACACACGCTCGATCTGCGATGCGTTCGCCGCCGGTGTGAATTACTATCTTCAGCACCATCCCGAGGTAAGGCCGAGATTGCTCACAAAGATGGAACCGTGGTACCCGCTGGCTTTCATTCGGTACAACTACTACCAGCAAGGATTTGTAAACGACGAAGCTCTAGAGGGCTCGGACCTGCAAACGGCGACAGTCGACAGGGGCCTTAAAGAGAGTCAGGGGTCGAACGGCTGGGTCATCAACCCGTCCAAGAGTGCGACCGGGAATGCGATGCTGTTCATCAATCCGCACTTGCCCTTCTTCGGTTCCGGCCAGGTTTATGAAGGCCATGTGCATAGCGACGAAGGTTGGAATTTCACCGGCTATACGCGGTTCGGATTCCCGTTCCCCTACGTCGGGCATAACGAGAACGGCGGATGGGTCTCGACCGATAATGCTGCGGACCTTACGGATGTCTATGCCGAGACGTTCGATGATCCAAAGCGTCCGCTTGCGTACCGGTATGGCGGCGGTCATCGGTTGGCCACAGAGCACACAGAGGAGATTTACGTAAAGACATCTGCGGGATTGGAGAAGCGTACTTTCAAAATGCTTCGAACGCATCACGGCCCGATCCTCGCGTCACGTGACGGGAAGAAGCTCGCGATCAGGATGGCGAAGTTCGAGGATGACGGATGGCTTCGCGAGTGGTACCTGATGACGCGGGCAAAGTCCGTCGCCGAACTCAAGCGCGCCATGACTCCGCTCAATATGCTCTTCGGTAACGTGATGTACGCAGACCGTCAGGGAGATACTTTTTATCTCTACAACGGCGCCGTCCCGCGGCGAGATCCGCGCTTCGACTGGAAGAAGGCTCTGGACGGAAGCGATCCGGCAACAGAGTGGAAGGGTTACCACACTATCGACGAACTGCCGCAGCTAACCAATCCGAAAACGGGCTGGATGCAGAACTGCAACACGACTCCATTTCTGTTGACCGCCGACGGTCACAACCCCGATCCGAAGAAGTTCCCGTCTTACATGGTGCAGGAAAGCGATAATCTTCGAGGCGAAGTCTCGCGAGCTATCCTAGCAAACAAACGTAAGTTCACCTTTGAAGACTGGCGCCGGGCAGCATTTGATACGTACGTCATGGGAACGGACCACCATTTGCCAACGGTGCTTGTCGCCGTGCGAAACAGCCTCGACCAGGCTGGCCCCGCCAGCGGCAAGCTACGCGAGGCTTTTGGAGTCCTCTCTGCCTGGGACCGGCGGAGCAGCAACGACTCAGTGGCGATGACTCTGTTCGTGCTGACGCTTGATGCTGCGGGCGAGAAGGGCATGAGCGACGAAGGGAAGATCGCTGCGGCCTTTGCAAACGTGGTCGCCAGTCTCGAGAAGGACTTTGGTACGTGGCGTGTGGGCTGGGGAGAGCTGAGCCGGCTTCAGCGATACGACGAATCGACCGGCGAATCGTTCAGCGACGCCCGGCCGAGCCTCGCCGTTCCCGGAATGGGCGGACGCGAGGGCGGCGTTTTTACTTATCATGCGATCCCTCAGAAAGGATCAAAGAGAAGATACGGTGTCGCGGGCGGAACGTACATCAGTGTCGTCGAATTTGCCCCGAAAGTTCGCGGCATGTCCGTACATGTTTTCGGTGCGAGCGGTGATCCGAAAAGCAAACACTTCATGGACCAAT